>JANXEL010000028.1 GCA_025058535.1 Ignisphaera sp.
AGGTAGGTACAGGTTTTACAGATGAGGAGCTTGCTGAGCTTCCAAAGAAGCTAGAACCCTACAGAATTCCGTACAAGCATCAGAGAGTTGATAGTGATATTGAGGTGGATGTGTGGTTTGAACCAGTACTTGTTATGGAGATTAGTGGTGCTGAACTCACACTATCACCTCTACACACATGCTGTAAAGGTTGGATTAAACCAGATGCCGGTATATCTATAAGGTTTCCCCGATTCATAAGGTGGAGGGAAGATAAATCAGCAAGCGAAGCAACAACCGCGAAAGAAATCTATGAAATGTATCTTAAGCAGATGAAAAAGATAGAGATAGAGAAGACTGCACAAATCGGTGAAGAGATCTAACACTACCTACTATTAAAGCGTGGACGCTTTAGAAAAGCACGAGTATCGTATGCAGGTACCTAAATAATCGACCACCTACATATGGATCCCTAACACCAATCTTTTCAGAACCTAAGGCTTCTCTCCTGGTGAAACTATTCTCATATCATTAGTGGAGTCGTCTCTAAAAGGTTCCGTACCGTACGCGGTGATATGGGGCTGTGAGAAAGGCTGTGTAGAGATCCATACGTCATAGAATGTGCAATGCTCACTAAAATGAGAGGAGAGGCGTTTGTATCTTAACATGAAGTTCTGTAGTTCCTGTGAGAGAATGTACATAAGCTCAAAGTGTTGAGTGTACCCATTCTATACTTTCCAAACTGTGAATCCCTGTTTAAAAGTTAATATTTCCTCTATTTACACTCTGGTTAATAGATGTGATAGGGATGAGTGATCGGCTGCCTGGTTACAACGGTAGAGTTAGAGACCTTTTAGAGAAATTGGGTGCGAGGGTCGGTTGCAGAATTAGGGCTACATTAATTGGTGGCAATATACTCATAGAAGGGCTCCTAATGCCAAAGCATGAGTTTAGCGCTCCCGATACAATTATAGTTAAACTTGGTAATGGTTATAATATTGGTGTAAGCATAGACAGAATTTTAAATATTGAAGTCAGCGAATGTACTTCTGTTCCGCCACGCGGCAGTGGTGGGATGCAGATTGACACAGCGCATAGCCTCCCAACTGTTAAAATTATTGGCTGCGGAGGAACAATAGCTAGTAGGGTTGAGTACGAGACAGGCGCCGTTAAGCCCGCCATGACACCTTCTGATCTTCTTGATCTCATTCCAGAGCTTGCTGAATTCGCCAGATACGATTCAGAAATTCTATTCAATATATTAAGTGAGGATATGACTCCGAAGCACTGGGAGACCATAGCTAGAAGTGTATACAGAGCCATCTCATCTGGTGTAGAGGGTATTGTGATTACACACGGCACGGATACCATGAGCTTTACAGCATCTGCTCTTGCCTTTGCCCTTAGAAACCTTCCATTTCCAATAACTCTCGTGGGCTCCCAAAGAAGCAGTGACAGACCCAGTGCAGATGCTGCCCTCAATCTAATAGCTGCCGTAATAACCACACTTAAGGCTCCATTTGGAGAGGTTGTGGTAGTTATGCACTCAACGCCATCAGATAGCAGCGCTCTTGTTCATAGAGGTGTCAAGGTCAGAAAGATGCATAGCAGTAGAAGAGATGCCTTCCAATCTATAAACGATTTACCACTCGCTAAGATAGATCTGCATAAGAAGGAGATTGCACTCATTAATAGCAGGTGCATTCCGAGGTCTGGAGGTAAAGAGGAGGTTATGGCATCAGTGGGATTTGACGATAGGATAGCATTAGTTAAAGCTTATCCAGGGTTCCAAAATGAAATAATAGATTTTCTTGTCGATAAGAAGTTCCACGGTATAGTTATAGAGGGTACAGGCCTCGGTCATATAGGTAGCTACGCATTAGATTCAATAAGAAGGGCCATAGAGGAGGGTATACCTGTGGTAATGACAGTTCAAACACTTTTCGGAAGGATTAACATGAATGTCTACACAACCGGTAGAAAACTGCTTGAAATGGGAGTCATACCTGGAGACGACATGCTGCCAGAAACAGCATATGTTAAACTATCATGGGTTGCTGCACAGACACGGGATATTAGGATAATTAGAGAAATGATGATGACTAACTATGTAAATGAAGTGAACCCTGTGCACACACCTCAACACTTCTTAAAACCTTTTGCAGAATAACCTGCGTCTCCACTACCTTGATCTGTGCTTATTAACCTAGATAGAGGCGCTACTCTAAAGTGATAAGCTTTGGAGAGAACCATAGTACTATTGATAATCCTACTTATAGCCACTTCTATAGCCTTAATCTCACTACTCTTCTACTTTAAAGATACGATGACCTCCCGACAGGCCGGACCAACACCAATCATTAATGAATTGAATAAGGTTTGTAACAATAGTGAGAGCTCGTTTGTTGTGATATATCATACCACCAGACCAAATACTCAGCTGTTTAACCTGCTCTCTACCAGTATAAGCAATGCTATAGCTAGCAATACCAGTAACTACGTAAATGTCAGCTTTAGTCTATGCTTAGTCAACTACAGGAGTCTGAGCAGTGAGCTGAAGAATAAGCTTACTCCCTATCAAGTGTTCCCTCTATTTGGAATATACAGCACCTCTGCAGACCTGTCTAAAGCTAAGCTAGTTACAGCATATTTTGACAACGTAGAAGGTTTTTACATTTCGAAATCCAACTTCACAATGTATATGTATGCATACGTGTACAACTACTACGGTATCCCAATACTCAATGATTTAAACATATACCTAGAGACCACTAAGATGCCTAAACTCGATATAGATGAGGTGCCTGTCATTGGTTCAATCAACGCTGGGATCTACATATTTATCTACGAGGATGCCTGGTGCCCATACTGTGCTAAGTTCCACATTGAGGTGCTTCCAGCTCTAGAGAAGCATATAGAGAACGGTACAATAGCTCTAGCATTAAAGAATTTAGTTGTACACCAGGAGGCAAGAGACATTCATAGATACTTAGCGGCGGTTTATATTGAGGGTAAGAACTCAACACAGATACGTATGCTAATCGACGAGATTTACCACAGGGTTTATACAAATGTATACCCAACTACTGAGGATGTTATTCAGTTGATAAGAAGCATATCCGGCTTCGTACCTGATTTAAGTAAGTATGATGTTGATGAAATTGTGCTAAAGGATTCCAGAGAAGCTCAACACGAATACGGTATATACGCAACTCCAGGCTTTGTGATATGGAGTAGAGAAAGAGGTGTCGGGATCATTGTGCTAGGTTATAGATCTATTGAAACGTTTTTAAATTTGATCTACTACATCAGCTGAAAATACGCTTGTCATTTCCAAAGCTCATCTTATCCTGGTAAAAATTAGGAGGGGTGGCCTCCTCCAATCTCTTTTAGCTTCCTCTGCAGAATCAGAATTGTGAGGTGCTGTAGATCTTAATTAAGGTGATTTGAGTTTATATTTCTGCGGACCGCAACTCTTATCTGATGAACTATCCTACACATGGTAGTATAGACGTTAAAGCCCTAGGGTGCGCTTTGGTAAGGAATAAAACGTTAGTATATGTGTAGAGATGTGGACTATGGAGGGCCTTGGTGATGTAGACGTGGGTAAAACCATTATAGTGTTTATCGGACCCGCTGGTGCGGGAAAGTCATCGCTTGTCCATGCCTATTCTAGGTGGCTTGAGGAGCTCCTTAACTATAGAGTTTATAAGGTTAATTTGGATCCTGCTGCTGAATACACCCCCTATACACCAGACTTTGACGCTAGATCCATTGTGAATATACATAAGATTGCAATTGAGTATGGACTTGGTCCAAATGGTGCACTGGTAAAAGCTATGGATGTTCTAGCCAGCAAAATAAGTATTATTGAAGAGGCGATAAGAAGCATAGACTTAGACTTTGTGCTGGTTGATACACCCGGTCAAATGGAGATATTCATTTTTAGGGATATTGCTGTTAAACTCGCAGATGCACTAAGGAGAATATCTAGACAGCTCGTGGTTGTATTTGTAGTTGATGCAGAGGTTATCCGTAGATATGAAGACTATGCCTTCATATCAGTGATGTCCGTCGCTATCCAGAGTAGGCTGGGCGTTGATGTGATCCCCATCATCAATAAGGTGGACCTAGAACCAGAAATAGATGTTGGTGGTGATTTGATAAGTGATATTAGTATAGTTACAGAAAGGTTGAAGACTTCGGGAGTCTATGGAGAGATGATGAAAAGCATACTGAATATTGTATGGCTCTATTCAAAAGCCGCAAGGATTCCTAAGGTCTCCGCAAAAATGCTAGATAGTATGGAAGAGCTCCACAGAATAGTACACGAGCTGACCTGTTCATGCGGTGATTTAACATAGCATTTCATTCCATCTCAGGCTTTCTCTAATCATAGAAGGAACTGCAGACTTGTAGTATTGTATTAAGCATCACACTAATTCCGTCTGATGCAAAATTGTGTTAGGGGTGATGATGACCCAGTGAAATAGTTAATGTATACGGACAAACACAGGGTGAGGATCTAGTGTATCACTACGATACTTCTACCCCGAGATGGCGGGGAGATGGGAAGCCGCCTGGTAGTGTGGAAGGTAGATCTCTAAAGGCTGAGAATAGCATCTAAGATTTTTATACTGCCATTTACTTACTGTATCTGGGGTGCATCTTGAAGAGAAGAACCTTTGTACTTGTGCTGTCCATAGCAGTGCTCACTGCTATAGTTATGGGTGTTCTACTCTGGAGCTTTGTCCAGAGGCTTGAGAGGGTTGCGTTAGGTTATGTGGCTATAGTTGAGCTGAGTGGCACTATAAGCTATGGAGATGGAGGTTTGCTTGGTGGCACTACTATAACGCCGTCCAACTTTAAATACTATGTAGATAGAATTGTTGGTGATCCTGCAGCAAAAGCCGTGGTGCTTGTAGTTAACAGTCCTGGAGGATCTGCTGCCGCTTCTGAAGAGATATATCAGCTTATGAAGAGGTTGGCCGATTCCAGAATTGTTGTAGTGTATACCCCTGAAACGCTGGCCAGTGGAGGTTACTATATATCCCTACCTGCTCACAAGATTATGGCTTCGCCGCATGCTCTAGTAGGCTCTATAGGCTCTATAATGGTGCTCTACCGTGTTGATGAATTACTTAATAAGCTTGGTATTAACGTGACAGTCATAAAATCTGGCAGGTTTAAGGATATAGGATCTGCAACCAGGATGCCAACCGAAGAGGAGGTAGGGATCCTTAAGAGTATTGTAGATAAGACTGCCCAGATATTCATTGATCGTGTTAAAGAGCATAAAAATGTGAGTTACGATGTCTTCACAGCTAAGATCTACATTGGTGCTGATGCTGTGAGAGTGGGCCTTGTTGATAGTGTTGGAACGCTAGATGATGCTGTTGAACTTGCTAAGAAGCTAGCCGGCATGCCACCTCATGCCCCTGGGATCAGAATTGAAAAGCCTAGAGGTCTGCTAGAGCTCCTTCTTGGCAGAAGTACAAGGATGGAGGGTGTGGATATATTCGGTGGCGCGGTGCCATTAGAATTTGTTAACAAGGTACTGTATCTGTGGATACCTGGAGGATAGCATGCGCAGGCTCAACTACAGCCTAGCATCATTGCTAATATGAATGAAGTTAGTGATGTGAGTATGAATACCGTGTAGAGTATTGTCACAAGCTCTTTTTCACTTAACGATGCTTTCGAAAGAGTTACAGTAAATCTAACCAGCGTAATAGGCACGCGTTTCCCAGTTGATGAGTGTATGCACCCTTTATCATCCAAATACGTTGGTCTCTCAACCTTCTCCTTTTGAAGAAATCTCCTCACCGATGAAATATAGTAGAAGCCATTTACAAACATGGGCATAGATGCTAGTATGTAATAAACTTCTAGTCTAAGGATTATAGCTGACACAGCTAGAGATGCTCCTATGACAAAGGATCCTGCATTCCCGTTGAATATCTTTGCAGGATAAATGTTGAATGGTAAATAAGATGCCAGAACTGCTATAAAGATGGCCACGAGAGCTAAGTCGCTATTTAATTGAAATGATGTGCACAGCTTTAATAGTAAGGCAAAGATGTGAGTCGATAGTGCAAATAGAGCTAGTGTACCATTGTGGGTATCCACCATATTGGCACCATTCTGGTATACGGTGAATGCTAGTAGCACCATAAGGGGGTAAATGATGGTTAGACGCGCAGGTCCTAGAAAAGGTAAGCACGGTTTAGGCGAGTAGATCCCTAATACAACTATGGGTAGTGCAGGAAGTAGTCCTAGCAGTATCTTTTCCCTTGATTTTAAGTCACTGAGATCGTCCATCACGCCGATTAGTAGTGATGATACTATCGAAATTCCTACAGCTAGAGCCTCATTGATTGGAGTCACACCTAGCACATAGGAGAGCACAACCCCTGATAGAAACCCAGCAGCAATACCGAAACCACCGACACATGGTACGGATGGACGTTCAATCTTGTTCACATCTATACACAGAAATCCTCTCCTTCTTTCTAGATGTATTAGTATAGCTGTTGACATAATCGTTACAATAGATGCTATAGCACATACCGGCACAAGGTGCATCTTAATCACATTTTAAGTAATGCATTAACAATTATTAGAGGTATAAAAGTTAAGTTAATCCTTCTCGTACAAAGTGCCCAAGCTTTTATAGCTGCATTGAGTTAGAACTGCACAATATTGCATTCAACCTAGTTCAGTTAATCCTTGAGTTAAACAGCATCTCTATGCAAAAGCAACACTCTCCCTTCTCAACTCCACAATCCCATCGCCTTCTAGCTGATATAGCCTTACATCCACATTTCTACTCCTCAGTATCTCTATCTCTACATACGATGGTGTCATCGATCCACCACCACCACCCCATACACCAGTTACTGAACCTGGATTTATATGGAGAACCCCAGAATTGAATATTATGAATGGGGTGTGCGTGTGCCCGGAAACCAGAATTAACACACCAAGGCTCATACTAATTCTAGTTAGAGCCGCGATGTTGCCTCGAGGTCTAGCTTGATCTCCGTGAATAACGCCTATGGGTATGCTGAATACCTCAAACACTTGGTGCTCTGGCAGGTCAAGGTAGTCCATATTTCCCTGGACTATGTAGGCCCTATTTGCCAAACTTTTTACATAATCTATAACATCGTAGTCGACTAGATCTCCTGTATGAATAACGAAATCATATGTTCTATTCTTAAAATGATCGACGAACATCTGTGGAAACCACTCTGCTCTCTCACGTATATGGCTGTCACCAATTATCAATCCGTATACAACATCTTCCATTCTACCACCTTTGAACTTCACATTGTGGATCGGTTAGATCACTAAAGCTTTTTTATCCAGGTAGCTTATAAGGAGCGCTTATAATACGTACTACAAATTAAGGTTATTCATACATTGCTACACTATAGTGAAGCATAAAGCTTATAAGCACACCAGCAGATATATCTACAGATATATCTATACAGTGATCTTCGTGACCGAAGCCTATTTCAAAAGGATAAGAGAATTCAAACTAAACACTGCCCTGATGATACTGTATATTCTATCCATGGGTCCTACACACGGATACGAACTTCTGAGAAGAATCAGAGAGGAGTTCTTTCTCCCCAAGAGCCCCGGCGTTCTGTACCCCATGCTTAGAAGGCTCATCCAGCTTGGATATATAGAGGAGGCCGGTAGCATCTCGAGGGGTCGCAGGATTGCCAAGGTGTATAAGATTAGTGATGAAGGACTTAGGTTTCTTAGAGATAATAGAGCTAGAATTGATATGCTTAAAAATTTTGCTGTGGGTGTGAAGATATTTGAGGATATAGGTGGTGCAGAGCTTAGGGAGGCAATCTTTAATACTATTGCAGTTCTACCAAAGGCTGATTCACACGAACTAGAGGTTCTGAGGAGTGCTATAAGGAACCTTCTCTCTATACTCAATAGCGTTAGAGAGAGAATCCAGTCAAGAAGTGGGCAACCTTGAAGAGCGGTATGGATATAACTGTTGAGAACCTGGTTAAGAAATATGGCAGTGTAGATGCAGTTAGAGGTATAAGTTTCAGTGTTATGAGTGGCGAGATATTTGGTTTTTTAGGACCTAATGGTGCGGGGAAAGACAACGACTATAAACATACTAGCTACAGTACTTAGACCAACGTCTGGAAGGTTTGTGGTAGCGGGACACGATGTTGTTACAGAGCCACATATTGTTCGAAGACACATAGGTATAGTTTTTCAAGATCCTTCCCTAGATGATGAGCTTACCAGTACGAGAACCTCTACATACATGGTAGGCTGTATGGTATTAGCAAGACCTCTCTTGAGGAGCGCATAGCAGAGATTCTAAAGTTTGTTGAATTATATGAATTCAAAGACAAACGCGTAAGAACCTATTCAGGTGGTATGAGGAGGAGGCTGGAGATTGCTAGAGCTGTGCTCCATACACCGCAGGTATTATTTCTGGATGAACCAACGCTTGGTCTGGACCCCCAAGCAAGAATTCACATATGGGACTACATAAAGAGGTTAAGGAACGAATACGGTACAGCAGTCTTTCTTACAACACACTATATGGAGGAAGCTGAAATGCTCTGCGATAGGGTTGCTATCATAGACCATGGGAAAATCATCGCACTGGGTTCACCAGAAGAGCTGAAATCCATGATAGGCAACGATGTGATATACATCAAGATTGATGATCTTAACCAAGACACGTGCAGTAGACTATCCATAGATGGTGTACAGAGTTGTAAAGTTATAGACAGTGAAACCATGGTCGTACAAGTTAGAAAGGCCTCCGAGGCAATACCTGAAGTTCTAAGGTACTTAGAGAAGAGTGAAGTAAAGGTGAAGGAGGTTAGCTACAGAAGACCATCGCTAAACGATGTATTTATCCATTCAACTGGTAGAGGAATTAGAGATTCTGAGGGTGAATTTATAGATGCAGTTAGAATGAGACGTAGAGCCAGAATGAGGTGATGTTGATGATGGAGGCCATGTACATCATGATGTATAGGCAGCTGAAGAGGTTTGTGAGAGCTGGATCAAGGGTTGTAGGTATGGTTGTAAACAATGTTATATGGCTTGTATTCTTTGGATTAGGCTGGGCTTACACCCTAAGAGGCCCTGCAGCATCAGCGCTATTTGGAGGTCTGGACTACCTAACCTTTCTATTACCAGGAGCATTCGCAACATCAATATTTCGGGCAAGCTTTATGAGTGGAATTTCCGTAATATGGGATAAGCAGTTTGGCTTCTTGAAGGAGGTATTAGTTGCTCCTGCCCCTCGATCTCTAACAATACTCTGTAGAGCTGTATGAGATGCGCTGGTATCTGTAGTAAATGGGTTTATAATGCTGCTACTAGGCTTTCTACTAACTCCTAACCTCAACCCACTAGCCCTCCCAATAATTTTGGGGCTTGGTCTAATAGTAGCGCTAGGCTCTTTACGTCCATGGGCATAGCAATAGCATCTGCAATGAGGAGTCCTGAAGGGTTTTCAAATCATAGTGGGTCTACTAACCCTTCCAATAACTCTACTTAGTGGTTCGATGTTCCCACTATCGAATGCTCCACACTGGATGCAGACATTCGCTCTAGCGCTGCCTCCAACGTATGCAGTGGACCTCATCAGACACCATTTGGCTGGTGTAAGCTTTCTAAATACTATACATCCATGGTTGACACTGGAGATGGAGCTTTTGCTGCTGGTGGCAGCATCAATAACTCTAGTAGTGATTGCTATAGAGATGTTTAAGAGGACAACAGTTGAATAGTTTATGCTGAAATATCCGCAGTTACCGGCCTCACTACATTAATGAGATCTCTGCTGCTCATGACGACTAACCTGTTCCTTTTACCACCACCTCCCCAGATTACATCCAATGTAAGCAGAGTGCTGTCCGCAACCACTACTAGTCTCTTAATACACTCAGATAGCGGTGAGACTGCACCAACCTCAAAGCCTGTATACCTCTTTACCTCATCAGGATTGGCCATTCTGATGCTCTTAGCATTCAGCACTGCTGAGAGCTTCCTGTAGTTCAATCTCCTATCTCCAGGAAGAATGACCGCCACCGGTTTACCATCAACCATCACCAGAAGAGTCTTTATGATGCTGCTCGGCCTAGCTCCAGATAGCTGGGATGCTTTTTCAACTGTTTCAACTGTATCACTAAATTCTTTCAGCACCGCACCAATTCTGTATCTAGCTATGAAAACCTCCACATCATCCCTGCATGTATCCATGGATGCCACATAGACGCACCTATAGCTTGGCTATGAATTCTCTTATCCCACCTATAAACATCTCCACCGCAAAGGACGCTATTATTATTGACATGAATCTGCCTAAACCATGTATAAACGTCTCCCCTGCCAATCTCGTTATCCTATTAGAAAACCTAAGTATGATGTAAGTGTATATGAACGCCATATAGGATGCTGTAAGTGTGTTTAGAATTCCATATAGTCTGGAGGATGTTACCAATAGTGTTAGAGTACCAGGTCCTACAATCAGGGGAGTCGCTATAGGTACAATCAAATACTCCCCAACTCTTATCTTCTCAGGTTTGTGTCCCGTTATAAGGGTATCTATAGCTGTTGCCATAAGTATAATACCAGCCGCCATTTTGAGTGACGAAATGCTTATACCGAATATGAGCAGGATGTAGCCTCCTACGGTGGAAAAAATTGTTAAGAGTATAAAAATGGCAATGGACGCCCTATTTATGAGTCTGATAGCCTCCCTACTATCTAAGGGAGATATTACATCTAGAAGTGCTGGAACGGCTGCCAAAGGATCCATTATGGCAAAAAGCTGGATGGACAGCCAAATCACGGTCCAGGGATCTACCACGGTGAGCACCCTTAATGTTTGGGGGAATTTCAGCTCAATTTTAAAAGCATATGGTCTGAACTCACTCAGCGAAAATATTCTTATACAGAACGTATGGCCATTTTAGCAGATGGCTGAAATGCTGTTATTAAAGAAATATGTGATGGCGTGGTTGTTGCCCCACACTCATCTCGTAAGATGGTTAGCTTGGCGATGCTGACAAGAAGGTGGTATGCGGCTGGGCGAATACGATCCCGTAGGGCTATTCCTCAGAGATGTAGATGAGGTTGTAGCCCACATACTCGAATTTCGCTCCATGTAGGTTCACCAATATGTTACCTCATAAAATTTTTATTGTGTTGATCTACTTATTGCTGCTATACACCTGGTGTACCTGCTGTGATGGGTTGTAGGGTGGGCTACACCCTATTTTTTGTTGCTATGATTAGTATAGGCTCTGCATCAATTCTTGTTAGACTCTCAGGAGCTTCTGCCGTAGCATGCGCATTTTGGAGGCTCCTTCTTTCTATTCCACCACTACTTCTGCTGTCAATCGCAAATCGTGCAAAACTCGTATACCACCCCTCATACTTAAGATGCTGCTCAAAGTACTTCATACTATCTGGTGTTGCACTAGCTCTACACTTTATTCTATGGATGGATTCCCTCTTCAGAATTCCAATAGGTATTAGCACCACCATAGTTGTTGCCTACCCTATTCACCTTCTCGTACTAGAAGCATTTACATTGAGAGAAATTCCCAGGGGTAGAGAGGCTGCAGGAATACTTATAGCATTTGCAGGAATAGGGATGTTTTTTAGCAACGCATACACCAATTCATCACTTACTGTAGTGGGTGTTCTAGAATCTTTCATAGCGTCTATTCTAGCAGCAGTATACTTCTATACTGGTCGGCTCGCCAGGAAATCTCTCGATGTATACAGCTACGCTATTCCAACATATGCGCTTGGAGCCCTAACTGTAGCCATATACAACCACATCTTTATTAGAGATGACCTTCTACACCAACTCTCATCTTCATGGGCATGGCTGGTCCTCCTCGCCTTGGTGCCAATGATAGGCGGCCACACAGTTATGAACTATCTGTTGAGGTACTTTAAGAGCTCTATAGTGACGTCGATTGCACTGGCCGAGCCCATAATAGCTACACTACTCGCTATTCCACTGCTGGCTGAAGTGCCTTCGCATAACCAGATCGCAGCTCTGACAATAACGCTTTCAGGCGTAGCTATAGCTATAGGTGGTACTCAAAACACTGAATTTTGAAGAAACATACCAACTCCCATCTACAAATTTATTTATTAGAAACACAGCTCTAGCTTAACCCACCACCTACAGGTGGCGTCCGTGGATATCTGCGTTGGCAGTAAAAATCCATCTAAGCTGAGAGGTGTTGAGAGGGCCTTCTCAACACTCTATGGGGGTGTGCATGTACATGACTACTCTGTTGAAGCCGATTTACCTCCTCAGCCATTCGGTTTAAATACGACCATGGATTGTGCCAAAATTAGGGCTTTAAGAGCTCTAGAAAGGAATGCTGTGTGCACATATGGCGTTGGTGTAGAGGCTGGGCTGTTTGAAATTGACGGTGTATTCTACGATATTCAGGTAGCATATGTTGTTGATGTGAATGGAAGGGGATCCTACGGATTTTCACCTGCTTTTAGAGTCCCGAATAGATTTGTAGAGCTTATTAAAAAAGGTGTGTATAGGGAGTTGGAGGATGCTGTTAATGAGTTCTACGGTACCAGAGGTATAGGCGATGCAGGTGGTTTTATAAAGCTGTTATCAAGATGCGTAGTTCTCCGTGAAGATCTGGTTTACTATGCTGTTCTAATGGCTCTAATACCCTTCATTAATGCTGATGTGTATTAGCCCCCTGCCGCTCTTCTTATAGCTACAGCACCGACTACTGCGATGGCTATTGATGTAAGCGCTACTGTGAGAACCAAGTACATCATTCTCTCTATAAACTCTACATCACTATCTATTTCAGTTAATCTTCTCGCTGCATAGTTGATTGTAGGCTCGTAGCCAGCTAGATCTTTTTCAAGCTTCATAACATCTGCATCAAGTTTATCAATTCTATTTTTAGCTTCATCTAAACTTTCCAGCATCTCTGCCACCACCCTTGATACATTTTGAATCCCTACATTCATTATAAGTAGGCTGCTATTAAGATCTTTGACTCTCACCTCAAGCTCTCCCATACCCTCCTTAACTGGATCCACAGCTAGAAGCTTTATCGGAACTGGATAGCTTATGTTAACATATCCCAAAGTGATGCCTAGATTCAGAATAATGTCCTCCTCTTCAATAGGCTCCAATGCACTTATAGTGAACCACAGTCTATATACACCATCATATATCTCAGTGATGTTCGCTACACTGCATGTTACCTCTCTATCATGAAGAGACTTAACATCTATATAAGTTACTGTTACATTTGGATGGGCAGCTACTATATCTACATAGTCTATCACGTTAAATATGTAGTGCTGTTTAACGCTTACTGTAATTGGTAAAGCTATATACTCTCTAACTAGAGTTGTGTAGTTGTACACCTCAGTCCTGTTTATTATTTGCGTGACATCCCTTCTTTCCCCATTAACCACATCTATGGTGGTATAGAGCCTTATACTCGGTGTAGTAAAGTCCTGCAGCACAATGCTGTACCTACCTGGATGAACATACGGTACGGCTAGATGTGCTAGGTAGCTCCCTCTTAGGTTAGCCATACCTAGGGTTAGAATGCTGTCCTCCATGTATATGGCTATCAGATCACCTATCCCAAGCCCTGAAGCAGCTATATTGATAAACCTACCCACGGTTGCATTCCGTGATGGTAGGTGTATTGATGGTACTACCACTGCTAGCGTCTCCCCATAGTACAGGCCTCCACGATCTATGACAGTAACCTCGTTTCCACCTATATGCGTGGGTGGAGTCCTTACTGTAATCAATTTACCCGTTCTATGCACACCTCTATAAACCTCCACGCCAGCTATGTACACTGCTATTTCCATTCCATCTACAGCGCCTCTAATACCTACATTCAGCTCTTCCCATAGAGCCACTGTAGAGGGTTCCACCTCTACCTCTATGCTATTGACCGTTCTACCTAGAGCTTTTGCAACCGCTTTGAATGCATCAATTAGACCGTTTCCAGAACCTGCTACACTTATGTTATCTGCAGTAGACACTATAATGCTGTACACCTCCTCAACGAGTTTTGCACCCCTAACACCTTTAGATGCAAGTATTTCGCTAACCATAGCAGCTATACCTGCAACTATTGGAGTAGAAGCGCTTGTACCACTACCGATAGCTAGCAGCTCACCTGGGAAAGCCCCTGGAACATCTACACCAGGAGCAACTACATCAGGTTTTCTATACACTCTCTGGTACACTCCTTTAAATGGCCATGTTTGAGGAGGCTCAGGCCACTCAACATCCTCATAGCTGCTGAACCACGCCACATTATTATCAAAATTCGTTGCTCCAACACCTATAACCCCCCATATATTACCTGGATTCGATGTAGTATGCGGACCCGAATTTCCTATGGCTGCCACGGGCACTATTCCGTTCTCTATGAGCTTAGCTATAGCATGGAGGAATACATTGCTGTAATTTGCAGCTACTCCAAAGCTCATTGAAACCACAGTTGGTTTCACACCTAACTTTCTCCCTGTACAATCATATGGCTCTAGGCTCCACTCCAACCCTGCTAAAACCTGTGCCACTGTGCCATACCCTCCTGGGAGAACCAGAGCAGCTATGATTTTAGCATTTGGTGCTACACCAAATATGTAGTTGCTCGTATCACCCCCAGCAGCTATACTCGCAACCCATGTGCCGTGTCCGTACGTATCCCTCGGATTGGAGCATACCGGTCTTCCCCTTCTATCAAATTCTATCCATCCCTTTAGCTTACCAGCTAGAAGCGGATGCGTAGGATCCACACCTGTATCGAGAATAGCTATCGTTGCTCCGTAGCCCGATACACCAAGATACCTCCAAACAGTATCAGCTCCAACCCTCGATACAGCCCATGACCATGCGAGCGGTATGCCCCGCTCTCTAGTTTCTACCTGCCTAACTGATCCGTACACTCTGATGCTGCTCGCTGCTACGGCTATTGATACGTTAGAGTTTGGCACAGCTTCTATACCTAGCGCTTCAATAATATCTCTAGACATAGTTGGGCATGTTAGTAAAGCAGTGTTAAAGCTTGTAAACACCCTCTCAATACTACACCCAATACCCTTCAAATTCTCTACATCATAGCCCTGGGGGTAAACTATTATCAGCTCCTCATAGTGCTGGAGAGCATGTGCAGCAGATAGAGATGCGGTAGCACTGATTATGTAGATAGTCAGCAGTACCATCAATACTACCGCAGGAGCATTTACCTTTACATTACACACATCTACGCACCGTATAGACATAGCTTCACAAAAATTTTAATTTGTAGTGCTCCATAGAGTGTATGTGATTGAAATGGTTGTTGTATCGGTGGTAGGAAGTATCCACATGGATTTCTATATTCGCCTACCTAAACTCCCACAGCAGGATGAAACTGTAGTTGGGTACGGATTCACCATGCTACCGGGTGGAAAGGGTGCTAACCAAGCTGTTGCAGCTGCCAGACTGGGTGCTGAAACCTACTTCATAGGTAGGGTTGGTAGGGACGTGTTTGGTAGTCAGCTCATAGATGCTCTAAAAATCAGTAAAGTAAATGTTGACTACATTACAATAGATGATACTACACATACTGGTGTCGCCTTTATCTTGCTCAATAGCAGTGGCGAGAATATGATAGCCGTTGCCCCAGGTACCGACCACAGGATATCTAAGGACGATGTCAATAGGGCTGCGGATGTCATAGGGAGGTCTAACACAGTACTCCTTCAGCTGGAGATACCACTCGATACCGTTGTCTATGCTGCCAAAATCGGGTGGAGAAGCGGGGCCCATGTTATTCTAAATCCTGCTCCAGCCATCCAACTACCGGAAGAGGTGTACAAATACGTATATGCAATGACTCCAAACAGGGTTGAGCTTTCAATGCTCTCTGGAGTAAAGATTGAAGGCTTTAATGACATTATTAGAGCTGGTAGAATACTTATTGAAAAGGGTGTTAAGTATGTTGTCACCACCCTTGGAAGCGATGGCTCTGTAGTCATATCTGAGTATGGAGCCGTACACGTGCCTGCGTACAAGGTAAAGGTTGTTGACACCACTGGGGCTGGCGATGTATTCAGCGCCGCTCTAGCAGTATTTATTGCTGAGGGTATGGATATCATTGACGCGTGTAGAATGGCTAATGCTGCTGCAGCTCTAAAGATAACCAGAATGGGTGCTCAATCAGCTCCATCCAGGGAAGAG
The DNA here is from genome assembly GCA_025058535.1 of Ignisphaera sp. GTDB lineage: Archaea > Thermoproteota > Thermoprotei_A > Sulfolobales > Ignisphaeraceae > Ignisphaera. The sequence continues at coordinate 16,247 of JANXEL010000028.1, forward strand.
CTTATACAGTTTTTAAAGAGCTATGACATGGCTGAAGTCGTGAGCAGGTAGAATGTAATGGGCAACACAGTGAAAGCTGTAGTATTTGACATAGATGGCACGCTTGTTATGCTCCCCATAGATTGGAATGCAATAGTATCCGAAATTAGCAGAATTTCGAATGGCGGTGCCAAAACATTTTTAGGTTTTGTTGCAAGGTACTATAACACCAAGGAGTTTTGGCACATTCATAAACTGCTAGAAGAGGAGGAGCTCAGAGCGGCGGAAAGTATGAGAATTCTTGATGGTGCTCCCAACTATATAGAGGGTCTATGTGGCGTGATGAGAATAGGATTTGTAACAATGCAGAGTAGAAAAGCTGCTAGGAGAATACTCGAGAAGTTGGGGCTTACTAAATGCGTAGATGCACTAGTTGCAAGGGAGGATGCTCCTACGAGAGCTACACAGCTATCAGTAGTTCTTAGTAGCCTTGGTGTAGAGCGCAAAGATGTGGTATTTGTAGGCGATAAGGTTGGTGATGCGATAGCAGCCATAGTCAACAACATAAGTGCTGTAATTGTTTTGAGGAATCCTGTGAGTATGAGGATCAGTGAAACGGATTATTTGGATGAGGATCTAGAGGTATTTGGCATTCCTATAGTAAGGAGTTTTAGTGAAGCAGTAGAAGTGGTTAAGAAGCTAATCAATTCATGAGCCCTCTTCACATACAAATCTAGAAGAGCGTAAAGCTTTTGAATACCCATTTTTAACCACATACTACAGTGTTAACCATGAGACTACCGGTGCCGGGTATAGGATCCATTGAGGCATTTTGGAGCAAACACTCTAGGGTAGTAGCCTCAGTACTCATTCTACTGATATCAATCTTAACCTTCTGGCTTAGGGCGCAGCAGTACGTAAATGTCGTTACCTCCGGAATAGGTGTTGTGCATCCTGAGGCCAAGCTCGATGAGCTTGATCCATTCTTTAACTACTGGGTTGTCGAGTATCTCGATAAACATGGTCCCTTGTCATGGTTCGAGCTCTCATCCTCAAATCCTTCAACATGCATATTCTGGTACCCGTCATGCAGATCCATACACACCTCCGAGCTACCGGGGCACATCTACACAACATACCTTCTGTACATGCTGGTGAAGCCTCTTGGTGTGAATCTGTGGGATCTAATGTCACTTATACCACCCCTCTTAGCACTGCTGGCTACAATATTTATTGCACTCTCCGTGAATGAGGCCACAAATAGCAAGATCGGTGCTATTATTGCCTCTCTCACGTACTCTCTGTTCTTTATAAGTAGGGAGGTGGCGGGCTTTACAGTCAAGTACACATTTGGTATATTCACAGCACCTCTGGTCCTATGGCTGCACTTGAGAGCGGTTAAGAGGGGGGGTTATACCGACTATGCTATAGCAGCTCTAGCGCTAGCCTACTCCGCCTCCACTTGGACTGGCATAGGTCTAACATCAATACCTGTGTATGTTGCACTACTCACCACGCCGATTTTCGCAGATCTGTCGAGACATGATCTGTTGAAAAAGTTTGGAGTGGGTTTCTCCATAGAGACTCTAATACCAGCCGTGATAATGTATGCCATGCCCTCCTACCGCGGTGGAAGATTGGTGCTAATACTGGCGTTCATAATATCACTTCTAGTCTTTGGATACTCACTCCTGCTCCACAGATTCTTAGGGAGAGCTAGGGCTGTGAAGATGTATGGATACACGTTAGTAGCACTGACTGTAGCAGGTGTGGTGCTTGTTACGCTAGCTATAGCTATTCCAGGCTTTCTGGAAGCAGTTACAGGAATACTACCAGTAGCTGGAAAGATTCTGCTTGGACTTGGTATTAGAGTAGCGGGTGTGGCGGAGACCGTGGCGCAATACCAGCCTCTGTACTTAGGTGGCCTACCACCATATATGCTACTTGGGGTGCTGGTGTTCATATTTATAGGCATGCCCATTGTAGTATATGATGTATTTAGAAATCGCAGTACTATACTTCTATCGATAGCTGTATGGTTCTTTTTGGCATGGTTCGCAGCATATAATACTGCCTACTTTTCAGATTATGCTAAGCTGGCAACCTCTGTCCTAGTTGGATGTGTTGTTGGTGTACTATTGGTCTACTCTAAACCAACTATTGTTAGGCTGGGACGTTTAGCTAGAGCAAAATACGGCTTTACACAGATAGTGGCACTAATTATTGCTGTGTCAGTTACAGCACCTGCTGTACTGATAGCATACGATGAGCACACTACGTATCGCTATACGTACACAATGGTTTCGAGAGCTGAGGGTTTTACTGTGCCTACGACTGTATGGCTCGATGTTCTGCAATTTATTAGAAGAAACACCTCTCCAAACTCGCTGATTGTAAGCTGGTGGGACTATGGGTACTGGCTCACAGGTATTGCTAGAAGGGCTACCCTTGCTGATGGTGCAACAATAAATGGCAGCAGAATAGAACTGTTGGCACAATTCTTTACAAACAACTTGAATGAATCGCTTCAATACATCAAAAACCACTTTAAAGCGTGTGTGAAGGACGAAATCTACGTACTTATCTTTAGCCCTGTTGATGTGTATGCTACAGGTGATGGTAATGTGTATGCAGCCTTTCCAATACACCCAGCTGGGTTCGGAGATATGCCCAAATTTATAAGTGCTATAGTGTATCTAGCCACCAGAGAGAGTGCCTCTAAAGGACCATACAGCGTCATCCAGAGCTATCAGAACCCATACTACATTTATGCAACTGAGACCATTTCAAGCAATAAATGGGTTGTGAATAAAACTATAAGCGCTGGAGGAAATGTAATAGTCTCTGCAATAGGACTTAATTGGAACTCTGGATACGTGTTGAACGCTACAATGCCGAAGCTATTTGCATGGTCTACACTAAAAACTTTAGAACAACTCTACCCAGGTCTCGATGTAAGAGTTGTACCGTGGCTCATAAGCTACGGAGTTGATAATCAGGGGAGGCTGCAGACGTACATAGACATATCATCGCTGGTTGCGGGATCCATCACCATATACGATGTTGAACAGGAGGTCTTTGATATTGCATATACAGGTGTTTCACAGCCGCTAGTACTTGGAGGCAACTTTAATAGATACGTCGTCGTCTCACTACTAAAGCTGAAGGAGGAAGTGTTAGAAAATCTATGCAGCTAGATCTTCTTCCTCCTCTTCAGCTGACTCCTCCTCCTCTTCGCTTATAACGTAAGCTTTACCCCATTCACTCATCCTAGCGTGTGCACGCATGTGGTGGAATAGATCCTCGGGTGAGAAGAAATACGTGGCACTGGATACTAGTGTTGTTGACGGCTCACTAGTACTCGGACACACTTTTGATATATTTATACAGAGTGGGCAGAGTATGAGGCTAGATGTAATGTCATAGCACGTTTCAATCTCCACACCTTCAGCCATCTTGAACTTTCTCCTAACCCATTTGGCCTCCCATCCGTACGACATACACAAAACCCTGTCAAGGGGTGCTAGACACTAAAACTCTTTATAAATTAATAATAAGCTACTAAAATCTCTGAACTCTAGACACCTAGTGTGAAACTATTTATGGATCACTAAATTGAGCGGCTAACCGGCATCTGCCTATACACTTTTAGAGCTTCATATAGAAACAGTCCGAATCCTATAAACGATACAACAATTGTTGGCATGGAGTTACTTAAATCTATATTGAAGAGGATCACCTTGAGCATCTCTCCAATCACTACCCCTAGAAAAAATAGGGAATACAGAAGAAACTTGTGTATGAGCTTCTTACCTATAATTATGAACCCTCTCAGGGGGACGGTTGCAGCTATTGTATAGCCGTTAATATCCCTCTTTATAAGACCCTTTTCCTCAAGCCTCTTAAGATTATAGTGAACGGTGCTTACAGGTACTCCAAGTTCTCTTGAGATCTCCCTAACACCCTTCGGTTCTCTGGACACAAGTAGATATATGTAGATCTTAGTAGCAATGCCGCTCAGCTCCTCTAGAGAATTCTCCATAGGTTTACACTAGGATTATCCTCAGGAAGTACCCGCTATAAAATGTTACTGTGTCCAAATACTTGTACAGACCGTTCAAGAAGTAATGCTATTAACTTTTAAGCTGCATATCCTGGAGCAGGTGAGAAGCATGGGCAGTAGAATCTATGTGCTCTCTATACTAATGCTGCTAGTAGGTATTACACTACCTGTAATTATAGGCTATCTCCAAATATCCAGAGAATTTGTAAGGCGTACAAGTGCAAACACTACAACACAAACTACAACACCAACAACTGTAAGACTACCCGAGTACACAACAATAACTAACCATATAACCATCGTTACACCATCCTCTACGACGATTGAGGGAAGCATTGAAGCTAGACACGTACTTCTCGAGGAGGGGTATAAAAGTGTAATAGAATTTATTGAAAATAGTAGAAGGGTGTTATCAGAAGTTCAACAAATTATGGGTTATTCGTATACTGAGGGAGGTATTTTCGACACTAGAGTCTCAATATCAACCTCAATACCTGTGCCTCGAGCCCTAACCCTAAATAGGGTAGCAGCCCAGGAAGCCTCTTATTACCCAACTACTAGCGTCTCTAGAACCAATGTTCAAGTAGAGGGTGTAGATGAGGCTGACATTGTTAAGAATAGTGATAGAATTATTGTTGTGGCATTGCAAAATAAAGTGTACATACTTGATGTCGAGAATAGGAGGGTGTCCTCTGTAATCAATATTACTACAACACAGAGTGCTGCCACCATTAGAGGGTTGTATCTGTATGGAGAAGACACACTTGTAGTAATCATATCACATCCTCAGTTTATCAATGCCGTTTTCCAGCTAAGAACGGAGAGCTCCTTAGCAAAAACTAGTGTTCAGAGGAGTTTGGAGGCTACAAGCATCTACATATTTGATTTATCCGATATCTATAGTCCTATACTACTTAGAAACACTACTCTATCAGCATCTTACCTCGATTCAAGATTATCAAACAGATACCTTTATATCATAGCTGTAGAGAGTATATATGGCGATGATGGTGGCTACGTAATCCCTCTATTAGATGGAAAGCCTATCGAACCTGCTAGTATCATTGCTATAGATGAACTGCCGGCGGTCTACACTATTATGCTTGCTATTGATTTGGAGACTCTAGAACACAGTGCTACAGCTTATATGACCAGCTATGGCTTTAGAATATACATGTCTAGGAACAACAATCTGTACATAGGATCACCTATATCATCGCATCAGAGACTGTATCTGGATGCTGTCATTCAATTTGTTGAGATCTCATTAAAGTATCTGCCTACCGATGTATCGGTGAATGTTAGTAGGTATGTAGGTAAGGGGAACTACCTAGATGCGTACAACCACATTTTAAATTACCTATCATCACTAGACCAGAAAGAAGCTGTCAACATAATTGAGAGGATAAATAGTGAGCTTAGCAGGTTAAACTATAGCTATATTGATGCAACAAAGTTCTATGTATATAGCGTAGACGGTATCCAGGTTAAGCATAGAGGTGTGTTTAAGGTAAATGGTTCTCTGCTTGATCAGTTCTGCATGGAAGAATATGGGGATAGGTATTTCATAGTTGCCACGACATCTACCGAACAATCTATTAAATACGAGGTTGTGGAGTACAGAATAACTCCACCAATGTACAGAGAGGTTGAGGTTACTATATGCTCCAACTCCAAATGCTCAATTACAACAATACCCATTCAGAGAGAAGACCGTGAGCTTAGAAGGATAGCAGTGCAACCTGTTTTCACTGCGATATCAACCTCAAACAACGTGTATATAGCTGACGCTAGGAATTTAGAGATCATTGGCTCACTAAAGGGTCTTGCAGAAGGTGAAAGAATATACGCTGGTAGGCTGGTGAAGAACATATTCTTTTTAGTGACATTTAGACAGGTAGACCCATTATTTGCAATAGATGTAGCTGAGCCGACCCATCCAGTAGTATTAGGGTACTTGAAGATACCTGGTTTTAGCGAGTATCTACATCCACTACCGGGAGATCTACTACTTGGAGTGGGTTTGGAGGACGGTGCGCTAAAGATATCTATATTCAATGTATCCAACCCAAGTAACATGGCCGAGGTGTCACTGATGAAGATAAGCCATACGTGGTCGCCCGCCCTACAGGATCATCATGCGGTTACAGTATATCTGGCTAGAAATATATCAATAATACCAGCTTACATAGGGTTTGGCGCTAAGCAGGGCTTCATAATACTTAGCTATGCAGATGCTAAGCTTAATCTAAAGGACATAGTTGATCATACCGATCCACTAAGATCGGTATACATAGGTAGCAAGCTGTTTACAATCTCTAGTACAGCAATAAGGATCTATGATCTTGATAGAGAAAGAATTGAATGGGAGGTAAGAATCGGTTAGGGTAGCACATATACAATGTAGTCTTTGTATACTCAGCTGTATTTTTTGACTCTTAGGTGTTAAACTAAATAAAATTGCACATTCAGGTCAATATAGTGCAGATTTAAATGTGCCAAGCTAGAGCCTCCTAAGATGCACGGGTTAGCGATTCAGTACATCTACCCAATCTTAACTTCAGTGGTTTGTAGCTGGATAGAATTATCCTTGAAAATTTCTATCTAACTGCCTCTCTTAGTTTATGGAGGCCTTTCTAGATGTTTCAATGGTTTCTAGCTGCTTAATCGGCAGCAATTCATATTTTATTACAGGCTTTATCCATCCACCTCTCCTAATCCACGCATAGGAGATTGAGCCACCAATTATTTCAGAAAGTGCTATAGCCATCCATAGACCTACCGCGCCTAGCTTCATACTTACTGCCAGTAGCCATCCCATACCTATCCTAATAGCCCAAAACCTCACTGTATTTACTACAGTTGGTAAAATCGTGTGCCCCGAGCCTCTTCCCACCGACATTCCGAGAAAGGATAGCATCATCATTGGCAGAATCCACGCTATAGTTGCAACCAGTCTTTCCGCCTCTAGTGCTACAGTGCTATCGCTTGCAAAGGCTGCAATTAGATAGTTTCTCCCAATACACACTAAGGTTGAGCCTATGAAGACGAATATCATTATGGTGTGTGCTGCTGTTAAGGCTATTCTACGGGCACGAGTGGTGTTTCCAGCCCCTAGATTCTGCCCAACCATTATGCTTATAGACATTGTAAAGCCTCTAAGCACAGCATTAGCTATATCCAGAACCATAAACCCTATTGCAAATGCTGTAGCAATTATGATTCCAAACATATTTACCAATGCCTGCTGAAATGTGAATGCAAAACCATCTGATACAGTCATTATGGTGACGGGGTATTCCTATCTTTAGGCTAAGGGAGAGCCATTCACTGTCGAGTCTAGGTGTAAATCCTATCTTAACCTCAGGATATCTTACCCTTATAAGGTACAGTACAATCATGCCAGCAAAGAGCCTCGTAATTATTGTGGCTATAGCTGCCCCACGTACACCCACAGCAGGAATAGGGCCTAGCCCACAATAAATATTGAATCAAGCACAGCATTTACCACGGCACCAACTCCCATAACCATGGCAGGCGTCCGCATATCACCAAAGGACTGCATTATGGTGGCAAGCGACATGGCAATTCCAAAAGCTATGAGGTCAAACGCTATAATTTCCGCATACTCTATAACATATTCAAAGATTTCGCTTGGGGTTCTAATAAGATGATGGAAGATGTGGAGTTTTAAAGACTCATACACTAAAAACAGTACTATCGATATAGCTACACATAAGGTGAACAATTTTGATGAGACTTCACTAACCTTGTCATACATTTTAGCACCAACATACTGTGATAGTATTGCCAAATTCGCATCTGTAATACCTATTATAATAGAGATGAAGAGCAGGAATATAGGCCAATTCTGCCTAGGAACGGCAAGAGCGTATTGGCTATATCTGCTCAACCAGTACGTATCTGCAATATTATACATCAGCATTATTACGTCCGTGAGCATGAGCGGTAGTCCTAGTCGTAATCACTTGACCCCCATCCATTGATTAGGTATACACCGCTAAGAAGTGTAGTAAAAAGCTTTGCTCACAACTTTACTTTATCATAAGGAAGGTAGGTTTAGGCATTAAAGGAATTTGCTATCAGTTTTGCTTATTTTATTAAAAACCTCCTAAACGTAGTGCCGGGCAAACTCTTAGAAGAGTGTTATTGAATAGATAATAAGCGATGTAGTAGCAGCTCTAAAGCCACTATTTCGCAATGTACAACTTAGCTTGTAGAAGAGAAAAATGCTATAGAGTGTGTTGTGGTGTGGAAGTTTTAGCTGGTGCGGGGGGTGGGATTTGAACCCACGCAGGCCTATGCCATCGGGTCCTCAGCCCGACCCCTTTGACCTGGCTCGGGCACCCCCGCACCCTTTTCTGATTTCTAACAGCACGGTTTTATAAGGTGTTGTTATAGGGGGTGCATTTCTATTCTATTCACTCAGCAATAATGCAATCGGTATGCTGTCGGCCTCTTTTATATCTTTGACGTTTAGTATAAACACTACCGGTCTTCCTACTGGTGGTAGCTCTCCACACTTCACCTTTCCCTGATCATCGACGAATGCAAATTTGCATTTTGTTGAAGGGGGTGGCGATGATATTATGAGTATCTGCTCATCAGTTACGGTAACTATAGTGAAACAGCTTCTCTCGCTGCACAAGAGTGATGATGTCATGCTCACTGCTGACATTCTTGAGTGTAGCAGTAGTATGATATCATCGAATGTTTCAAGTTCTATTACGGACGACTTTACCACTGGTACTCTCCTCATTTCCGGTTGTTCTCCACTTGTAGCAGATTTATTTATTTTAGGATAAAAGGTTTTATTGAATATGTTGATAAAGCTTTAGCCTTTTTTTAACATGGATGAGCTCGCCATAAACAAGTCTATCACTTCCCACCTCTGATATACGGACGGCTGCTATAGTTCCTATAAATCTTGTTGATGCTCTAACGAGTACAACTGGCCCGTGTCTCACAGGATACGATACTAGATAGCGTGGATTCCTGCTGTATCTAGAGGCGATCACAACGTCCACAACCCTATTTACAAGCCTGTACTTCTGAGCCCTGTTAAACTCTGTGACCAATCTGTAGAGCTTGGCCTTAGCTGGGTTCATCACAGCGGGCTCCGGCCTCGGATAATTGCCAAAGGCTGTGCACGGAAGGGGTGTGAATCTGTATAGCACAATCTTCTCTACACCCAGAGATTTAAACTTGTCTATGCAGCCTAGAGTAATCTTAATATCTTCATTGCATTCAAATGGAACTCCGTGCATAAGGTAGACGTAAGGTCTTAGACCATATCTGGATAGAAGCTCTACAGCTCTAATGCTGTCACTGCACGTTGATGGTCTTCCAATATATTTTAAAAGTCTATCGCTACAGCTCTCAACACCAATATAAACAACAGTACCCCTGAGGTAATTACCGAGAATTTTAGCAACCTCCTCATTAATCAGGCACGGCTTGATATTCTCGATAGAAATCGTTGTAATGCCTTCAGAGACTTCTGTAATTGATGATAGGCTGGCTAGCAGCCTATCGATGGCATCTACGTTAGGCTTGGGATTGCAGGGATCGGTCAGCAAATCCTTAACTAGGAGATCCCTACCGTAGTCGAGAAAATCAGGTGCACTGAGGACAATTCTCGTAACACCTATTTTTGCAAGAGCTTTCACCTCCCTAGTCACACCATCTATATCACGGGAGCGTGCAGGTCCGTGTATTACCGGTACACTACAATATCCACACCCAGGAGGTGTGTTAATAGGGCATCTAATCCTCAGATTGAGTGGTCCTGATCTACATACATCGCAGTTTAGGCACGCATCTCCACCTACTGATGCAGGTCTATAGAAGTTGCTGCAGCCTCTAACAACCTCTACATACACTCTAGATGCCCAGTAGTAAGGGTACTTAGTAACGCTATCCACATCTGGCACTATCCTGTTTACCACATCTCTTGGTGCCCAAGGTCCTATCCCACCATCGACTATTTCCCCACTGGGCAGCTTTATAACCAACCCTGGCAGAGCCCCAACCTCCCTAACACTATATAGAATATCGTACAGGCTTCCATACCTGCTGAAAATATTGCTGAAGGTGACCTCAACCTCCCCTTTAAAAGCTATATCAAAATCGAGCTCCATTAATGAATTCGCATCGAGTGTGCCCGGACCTCCCAGCACCACAATACCACCTCTATTAACCTTGCGCCAAATCTCTATAATCCTTCTTACGGCCCCGACATCACTGACCATGTAGGATACGGCTAAAACATCGAAATCTCTAGCTGCACTTGGATTGGAAATAAATAATTCGTATGGCAGAAGGTCTACATGGTAACCATAGCTCTTCAGCAGAGAGGCTACGAGGCGCGGACCAACACCTATTACATCTAATGTAGAAAGTCTCCTGCCTCTGCCTCTCGCATTTGCGTCGACAATGACGATCCTATCCATTTCTCGACCCCGTTGACCTCAAGCCTTAAGCATTACCTACTAGAGGTTTAGCGAACCTATGTTGGGATCTGTGTACAGAGTGCCGTATCACATATTTCACTGATTTTGACGTAGAATATCTGAACTCCCACTGTCGCATCTCTGAAGATGAGCATAGATCTTAAGTAGGGAGGCTGTGGCCTCTGCTACTGCATTAGGTGAGAGCTTATCGTCAAATTCCTGTATCCGAGCTATATAACCGTGTGAGAGGTCTTCTCTTGCAAACGGTGCTTCACCTGCCTGCACCACTATTGCAACACTATTCTCTAATTTATCCAGCAGCCTACTAACATCGTTGGCCTCCTTTGAGCTCTGAACCATAAACACTATGTTGCTTATACTTAGAAGCTCCTTCAGCTCATTAATGTGAGACAGAACGAGGAAGTTCTTTCCCAACTTATATGCTATTCTGAAGACCTCTGGAACACCCACTTGAGCGGCTATACCAACAGGTTTTACAACTATAAATCCCCTAACTATACCAACTGAGTATGCAATCTTTGCTAGATCTACCAGCCTATGAGGGCTTGTGGGCGCGTATGCCACCAGATATACCTTTAGATCACTGCAGCCTCTCTCCATATCTGACGCCTAGAGGAAGTACAGTTTAAGCAAGTATTCAGCTATTGCGCGGGATAGTGGTGGAGGAACGGATTCGCCAACCTGGTTATATTGCTGCTCCCTGCCGCCAACGAACAAGTGATCATCAGGGTAACCCATCAGCCTAGCCTGCTCCCTTACGGTGAGGAGCCTATCTTCGTAGGGATGTATAAATCTCGATGAACCTAGAACCGTTGGTGCAATATCGTTAGGATTTAGTCTTACGAAATTGGGTAGCCTTCTGGATGCCCCTTGGTAGTAGTACATAGCCTTACCTACCTTAATCCTTGCAATTTTCTTCAATCTTCTTTCGCTAATTGGAACCACTTCGTGGTTTGGTACGTATGATGTTTCTGGAGGTGGCAGATCCTTAAGAGCATCCTCTACAGTCATACGTTCATTTAATGGTGTGGGATTCATTATAACATTTGAAATGAATAGCCTTGTCCTCCTACTTGGAGTGCCAAAGTCTTCAGCCCTTAGAATATTGAAGAATACCCTGCTGTACCCCACATATTCAAACTCCCTCTTTACAGCGCTTCTCAGAGCGCCATCAGCCAGCGGTGGCACATTTTCCATCACAAATATTTTTGGCTTTATCTCACCAACGATTCTCACAAATTCTAGCGTTAGAATTCCGAGGGGATCTCTGTATAGACGATCGAGAGGGTTCGGCTCTCTATTTGGGTTAGCACCCGTGAAGGGTTCGCATGGTGGACTCCCGATAACCACATCAGGCTTAAAACCTAGTATATGCTGGATATCTCGTCCACTCACATCACGTATATCCTCGACGAGGACTGCAGCTCTAGAGAAGTTGAGTTTATAGGTTTTGCCACACGCCTCATCATTATCAATAGCGAGAGCTATATTGAATCCAGCTTCGCTAAAACCCCTTGCAAAACCTCCACCACCACTAAAGAGATCTACGACCGTAGGGCTCTCCATGGAACCTCCATCTACACTCTACGAATTGATGAGAGCGCTTCAATTAGACTTCTAAGGTACCGTACCGTTCTAGAGTTGTCAACCTCTATCAGTTCAGAGCCGCACTGTATACATCTAAAATTATTCTCGAATGCTTCATCAAATGTGTACCTAGATAGGTCGTTGGGACACATGTAGAAGGTTTGCGAGGCTTCGTATGTCAGGCGCTCATTTAAAACCCTTATAACCTCATCCATCCTTCTACTAATGCTCTGCCTCAGCATGTCCATATCGGTATACCAGTAATAGTTGTACCACCTACTATCGCTTTTAGTCATTCTCGTATAGGCTACAAAACCCTGCTTAGATAGTTCATAGAGCAGCTTTCTAACATCGTTTGCTCTTAGATTCAGCTCTTGTGAGAGCTCTTCATCACTCTTTCCACCCTGTGAGTTTAGCAGTGCTTCAACTATCCTCCTACCATTCTCTCCAGCGAGGGCCTCTACAACCTTTAGTATTATGCTTTCACCCAACTTTTCTCACCACTTTACCTTTCGCAGAGGGTATAATATAGTATTTTGCATCATGAAAGCAGAGCTCGAGCTCAACTCCCTTCCAGAGTCTATCGAGGAAAATTGCCAGTGCTGAAACCTCTGAATGTGGCTGACTCCCTATAGCTACGTTGTAGTCTGAAAGCTCATAGAATACTCTCTCAACTTTTTCAGCTCCAACTATAACAAGAATCTCCTGACACCTGCTGGTAACATCGCTTATGATCTTGCTCACGGGTAGCCCATACATAGTTAGATGTATAACACAGGCTTTCCTTTCCTTAAACTCCTTAATTGTGCCCAGTGGATCGATATTATCATATACTCTGAAGTAGCCTCCACCCCATCTATCGATAACCCTACTGATGCTTCTAGTAATCGATGTATCGCTGACATCTGCCAGAAAGAGTGCCTTAGCTCCAAAGGCTCTGGCTACGAGTGCAACATGTGTTGTGACTCTACGATCTCTACCAGGTCTATGACCAAGTCTGAGTACGTACACATCTCTGTTGAATATTAGCTGTGCATTGTGTTCCTCTGGACATAGCGACATAGGCTATCCTTAACAGTATTTATATTTATCTTCTTTAAAGCTGATAGAGGCACTACGTCAACCAGTGAAACTAGATGTTTCCCAAAATATTCCTCCACACTCCTTCTATATTCATCAATCCTTATACCATCCAGAAGGTCGATTTTATTTATTATGACAATCATTGGCTTCCCGAGAGCGCCAATATCCCTCAGAATTCTTAGCGAGGTATCTATCTCTGAGAAGAGTCTCTCTAGCTCTTTACTACCATCAATAACGAGTAGAATTGCATCAGCACTGCTTATCTCCTCTAGAACAGCTCTAAACGACTCTATAATATCTATTGGAATCTCTCTTACAAACCCCACTGTATCTATAAGAACGAATGTAGTGTTACAGTATCTAATGGCGTACGATTTAGTTGATAGTGTTGTAAACATTTCATCCCCCGTTGGTTTACTCAGGTTCGTTAACGCGTTGAATAGCGTCGTTTTTCCAGCATTTGTGTAGCCAACTATGGCTATGTGTACATATCCTGCAGATCTCCTCTTCTCACGTTCAACGATTCTCCTAGCTCTAAGGTTCTCAAGCTCTCTGCTTATCTTGGCTATGCGCCTCTTGATGTGCCTATAATACACATCTACAGCATATCTACCCATGCTTAGAAAGCCTGGCAGCTCCCCCATTTTAACTCTCCGGATCCATTCACGAACAAGTGGCAGTTCGTGCTTTAATCTAGCCATCTCAATCTGTAGTAAGGCTTCTTTAGATCCTGCATGCTGCTGGAAGATTGTTAGGATTAGCATCACCTTATCGATCACATCTACCTTCAATTCCTTAGCTAGACATGTTACCTGCCTAGGCTTTAGCTCGGCATAGATGCATATTCTCTTAATAGAGTTACCTTCTACAAGCTGTTTCAATCTTGCTATCCTACCTGGGGTTAAAAAGCATGCACTATCAATCTTTTTCACACTAATGACCTCCTTTGGATAGAACCCTGCCTCCCTTACGAGCGATGCAATCTCATCAATACTAACCATGGAGTCTGCCTTAACTATAAGTATGGTTGGCTCCATCCGTTATACCTTGTGCTGCTACCTATCTATTCTAACATCTACTATCTCACCTAGAGTTACATACTTCTGAACTTTCTGCTGTCTAAGCTCTTCTTCAACAGATGGCATGAGAAGCTTTACGCCAAGGACCTCTTCAAACTTCCTAGCAAGTTCTAGTGTCGGTCGAAGCTTGCCGCCTTCAATTCTCTTTATAATATTCTCACTCACCTTTACCCTGCTAGCTAGTACTGATTGACTCCAACCCAGTTTCTCCCTGGCTCTGCGAATCCGCTCGGCATAATCATCCACGAGCTCCATGTTCTGAGCCACACCAGATCTAGCACCAGTGTTAGAAGAGCTCTTTGCGCCCACTGTTTGCTGCTTAGCCCTACTGTCCGTAGTAGTAGCTGCTTGCTGCAGGTATCCGGCAGGTTTTGATTTTGTGGGATTCTGCTGAGCATCTTGCCTCCGTCTACTGCCTCTAGACTCTATTCGCGTGAAGCAACTGCTGCAAACTGTAAGTGTAGATCCCTCTATACTTGTATGATGCTCCCTACCCTTTTCGACAGATGCCCCGCATATATCACAATACACAAACTCCTTTACCTGCAACTATCACACACCCAGAGTCTCTGAAGTAAATTTTTGAGAAAAACTGTTTTTAGCTTTATACCCGTTGCAAATTTTAATGTAGTGGTGCGCTCAATGAGTGTTGAGGATAATGAAGGAGCTGAGAATATATATGGTAGAGCAGATATAAGAATTAGAGAACAGGAATCGGAGATTCTGCTACTAAGGGAAATCGTGAAGAAGTATAAGGAAGAGCTTGAGTACTACAAGGCACAAGTTGAAAAGCTCATGGCACCGCCGCTCATAGAGGCCACGCTGCTGGAGGTTCTACCCAATGATAGAGCGCTAGTGAAGAGCTCATCAGGTCCAGTGCTAATTGTTCAGATACTTGAAACAGTTGATAGAACAATGCTGAGGCCGGGGGCTTCGGTAGCGTTGAATCAGAGAGGCTCTGCTGTAGTTGAAGTCCTACCTAGGATTGAGGATCCGTATGTAAAGGCCTTTGAGGTTATTGAAAGGCCTAATGTGAGCTATGGTGATATAGGTGGTTTAGAGGAGCAAATATTAGAGCTGAGAGAGTCTGTAGAGCTTCCGTTGAAGAATCCGCACATATTTCGTGCTATGGGTATAGAGCCTCCAAAGGGTATTCTCCTACACGGCCCCCCTGGCTGTGGTAAGACACTTCTTGCCAAGGCCGTAGCCCACGAGGTCAATGCAACCTTTATAAGAATTGTTGCCTCCGAACTCGCGCAGAAGTTCATTGGCGAGGGTGCTAGAATTGTTAAGGAGGTATTCAGCTCAGCTAGAAGGAAGGCTCCCTCGATTATATTAATAGACGAGATAGATGCTATAGCTTCAAAGAGGCTTGACATCGGTACAAGTGGTGAGAGGGAGATACACAGAACACTAACTCAGCTTCTAGCTGAGCTAGACGGTTTTGACCCCCTCGATAATGTCAAGGTGATAGCTACAACAAATAGGATAGACGTTCTAGATCCAGCAATTCTAAGGCCTGGTAGATTTGATAGAATTATAGAGATTCCCCTTCCTGGCTTAAGGGGAAGGTATGAAATATTTAAGATCCACACCCGGAGAATGCCCTTATCTAGCGACGTTGATTTGGTGGAGCTATCGAAGCTTACAGAGGGTGCTACGGGTGCTGATATAAGGGCTCTTTGCACCGAAGCTGCACTGAGGGCAATAAGGGTAGGTAGAGAAGTTGTGTATAGAGAGGACTTTGTAGAGGCTATGGAGAAGGTGATAAAAAAGAGATATAGACCGTATACATTCTTCTACGGCACAAGTAACACAGATAGAGGTGCGGAAAAGTCTAATAAATATCATCTATAGAGGATGTGCCTTAGTTGATGGGTTTAGAATGCGCTGAATTGAGCTGCAAAGTCCTTAATATATTGAAGAAACTCATAGCCTACCAGTACGGATTGGAGGCCTCTAAAGTATTTAATGAGGTAGATAGAAGTCTACTGAGGGTCTGCTACTCAAAGAACACTATGAGAATTAGATGCGTGCTCTATGAAGATGGCAAAGTATTTATTACTATCAGGGCCTCTGACTATATGATCATACCACACATCTCATTTGCAAAATATCTACATAAGAGCCTCCCCTTTCCAAGTTACAGAATTGTTGTGCTGAATGAATTTGTAGAGGACATACTAAACAGCTACACAGTATTCTCGAGACACATAGTGTCAGGCGATCCGCGTATAAGACCTTACGATGAGGTGATGGTTGTTAACGAGAATGATAGCTTAATAGCTGTCGGTAGAACACTTCTAGACTACGAGAGCATAATTACAGCAACTAGGGGTGTAGCTGTTCAAATTCGCGAAAAATGTGCAAAGGGGTGCTGAACATGAAAGGCTATAGAACAAGTATAGTAAAGTCTGTTCAATTTAACACAGCTCCAATACTTGTAACAGGTTTCCATGGATATGGAGCTGTAGGGTATCTAGCAACAAGGTATATAGTTTCAAAGCTCAACATGGAGTTGATCGGCTTCATAGAGGCACCGCTTGTCGTAGATTTCACGTCAATAGAGGATTACGGGCTTAGCAAACCACATGAAATATTTATAAAACAATTAAATGATGTTGAAATAGTAGCCTTGCTAAATAGGATAAATCCTGATAGAAAGTTTATGGCCAGCTACATTAAAGCCTTTATAGATATGGTAAGACTGTTCAACGTGAAAGAAATCTTCCTCATAGGAGGTCTGGATGTTAGGTTCCGTGAAGATAAGGAGGAATTTAGATGGCTAAAAACCAAGTCGAGTAAAAGGAGTCTAGATGCACCGTACTTCATGAAAGGAGCCTACATTGTTGGACCGCTGGCATCGATGCTTCTAGCCCTTGAGGAGCATGGTGTTTCAGCCACAGCAATTTTCCCCTACACAGAGCCGGAAAGCATCGACCATAGAGCTGCGGCTTCAGCCATAAAAGTGCTATCGTCTATTCTTGGCATAGATATAGACGTTAGTGAACTTGTAAACTATGCTGAAAAAATTGAGGAAATGGAGAAGCTGATTCAAAGCATGCAACTTCAACAATCAGTTGAAAGGAAGGAGAGCATGATGCACACGTAATTGATATAGTGACTCGCTAACCAGGGGCTGATAGTCTGCACTTTGCGGCCTTCAATACAATTTTTACACTGCTCTCTCCCACTTGCTGTGCTAAATTGATTAACTTTCTGTATAGTTCCTTCTGCCACTCCACATTAGAACACACATAAATGTTTACCACAATTGTGCGGCTTATCTTAAGCATTTTCAGCAGTGCTTCGAAAATTAGATAAGATAGATCGCTGACAATTTTGTCCGTTACCTTGAATCCAAATTCAAACTGTGAATAAGGGTACCTATCAACTAGGTGCAGAGGAGCTATTCCGAGTATAGGAAAGTAGATATAGCTTGCACACTTGGACTCTCCAATCCCACTATCTGGAAACCCTTCTCCTCTACGATAGGGTATTAGATCTATGCATTCAACCTCAGAATCAAACCTCTCTAGAACTCTTCTTCGTGGAATCATAATTTTTGGATTGAATATGGAGTCCTCTGAGAGTATAAAGACGGCCCTAGCATCCGGTTTTACTATCGGAGTGTGTCTGTAAATAAACTCGAGATATCTCTTCAACTGTTCAAATGCTCTACGAGTAGCCGGATGGCTATTTGCCCTATCCTCTAAGTACTCCCAGAGCCTCCCCTCTTTAATTGCCTGCTTCACCTCTCTAAACTCCCTAGATAGAGCATGTAGATTGTGGAGTGCAAGGAGCTCCACCCTCTTCCTCTTCGGCATTCTCCTAACATCCTCTGGAGAATACTTTGAACATACTGGACAAGTACACGGAAAGTAGCTCAGATCCTCCAATCTGTACGTAGCCCTACTACCCATATACCTATCGTCCTTTGCATACAGGATGTAGCTAGCGGAATCCATGGTATCAACACCGAGTGCTGCTGCGAACGGTACTATTAGTGGATGGCCTGCCCCAAAGAGGTGTAAAGGAGTTGAAAAAGGTATGATGCTTCTAACAGCGAATATCATGTCGATTATCCTATCAAAATCGTACTGTTCTAGCAGTGTCGTCGGACTTCCGAGCGCATATATGCTGTAACCTCTGTAAAACACTTCAACAGATCTCTCTGCATACTGCCTTAAGATGTCGAGATGAGTTCCACCCTGTATAGGGAGGGTCCATAGGGTATCGCCACACCTCTCTACTATATCCAGGACCTCCACAGCCCTTCTGTACGTCTCATCAGCACTCTTCAACGCTGCATCTCTATCGACGTCGGACGAAGTTGGTATATCGAGAATAACTCCTATATCGCTCTTAATCTCACACTGATACTGTACTATCTCTCTGTTGCTCACCTCTACATCACCATATCTTAGAATTTGATAGGCACCCGAATCGGTTACCACCACGCCACTGAAGCCTAGGTGATCATGTATGTCGGCCACGGCGCCTCTGTGCTTCTTCAAGATGTAGGCATTAGTCATTATACCATTGAACCCAGCATTGAGAATCTCGTTAATGGGTAGGTACTGTTCTCTTAAAATAGGGTCTACTACAGGAAAAATGTATGGTGTCTCTATGAACCCATGTCTAGTTAGTAGTCTACCTATACGTCCAGCTAAATCTATCTCTCTTATTTCGAAACAATCTCACTTAACACCTTTCTTCCTACTCTCCATGTACTCCATATAAATCTCGTACACCTTTTGAGCCAGGCTCCCTGAACCCTCTACACCTGCTTCTGTAACTCTTATCCTATCGTATATAATAACGGCATTTACATCCGGAAGAACCTTTATGACGTCGCTCCTTAAGCCGAGTTTTTGTGAAACTACTGAGGCGAATTCCTCGGCGTTAAAGGATGGCTGTTCCTGAACTAGTATTTCTGAAATTCTGGAACCATTTATTATAACTCTATGATACCTCCCACCATCAGAGCCCTCAACATCACTTAAAACAACATGCAGAGAAGTCTGGTCGAATGATGTGAGCCTCCCCGCGTATGCTTTACCATCTACGAGCTTAACTAGCACTCTCTTGTCTATTAGTCTAACAAGCTCACCAGCTAAACTCCTAGATGCATAGCTCATAAGTGTTCACTTGTGTATGAATAATCAATGTCTCAAATAATAAGTATTCATCTTACATGATCTAGCAGGTTTCACCTTTAAGCACTATCTGCATCACCCCCACAGTTGCAGACAGTTTGGCCCTTGTGTAGATGCTTATACATTTTATTCTAAGCAATTCTTGCATCACCACTGCACCACCTACCTCTGCAGGCAGCCTAGGTTTATTAAACAGGTGGCTGCCCGTAATTTATCTAAAAATTTAAGTTCTAGAATGCAGCAATTCTAGAGCATCTAGCTGTGTGAGCAAAGATGAGTATAAATCTGATGTGTAGTGTTGTAAAAATAGATGAGTCGAAGATACCTGATATCTACCTCATTAATATGAGCTGTGGTGAGACATCTATACAGATGGACATCCATAGAAGTGTAAACATTGTTAAAGAGGGGGATTTAGTTGAAGTTGTAATAGATAAGAAGGTGCCCACGTACATTGAAGGAAGGGATTTTGTGGCCCACGGATATGTAGTATCGAAAAGAGAGGTGGGTGGTAGCACCCGTATACACGTGAGTTTGTGGGGCTATCTGGTAGTGATTAATACGAGCAGTAGAGCTGTGGTAGAGTTCTTCAATTATATGGATAAGGTATATATAAGGATGAGCCGTAGCCCTTCACCTTATCCTAAAACGTGAAAAAGATCCCTGGCAGTAGCACAATATATTTCTCCTATATGTAGGGGTCCCTGTGCAGCCACAGTTTTTTAACAACAGGAGGAGTGTTGCTTTAATTATAGAGCGTATCGATGATAGTATAGTGGCCCTAAATGTTATGCCGGGAAATCGCATTCTGTATGCTTCTACTCTAGAGCTCTCAGCGATCCAGAGGTCAGAGGATGATAGCATCCTATCCACACTCACACTAGAGTCCATCCAAACCTTAAGCTCTAGAGCTGGAGCCTGCTTCTATAACATTCTAACGTGCATAGAACCAAACCAGCTAGCTACATACATAGCTGTGCTATCTGGTGACGCAGATAGTGTTAGAAAGGAGTCGGAGATAGTGTGCTCACTAATTACGACTCTCAGCCAAGGCAGCATGTTATGCAGAATCAACGGCTCAGATGCTACCATAAAAATAGTGCTGCAGTGCTTAAACATATCAGGGATTATCGATAGAGCTTTCCGGTATATGATGAGAGGTAGAGATGCTGGTGCTAATGCTTCAATGCAGCACCCAGTACCTCTCGTACCGCACTTTAAGGCCTTGAATGCCGATGAGTATAAGTACCTGCTGGAAATCTTTAGTAAGGGTAAGATAAGGATCGGACACCTCTACTCCAACCCAAACATACCTGTTGCATTGAGCGATGAGCATGTTTCGAGACATATAGCTATTGTAGGCTCTACAGGAAGTGGAAAGTCTACAACAACATCAACACTTGTAAGGGAAGCTGCATTTAACGATTATGCTGCTGTGGTAATTGATTGGCATGGAGAGTATACATCGCTTCTGGGTGATAGTGATAGAATTGTGTACACAAATCCGATTAAGGGTACCATTCCAGATCCGCTGGACATGGAGGAGATGATAAGAGTGGAGCCGCCGGCATTTATAGAAATATTGGAGAGCGCTCTAGACTTAACTCCTGCACAAGCACACATACTAGAGGATGCTGTGAGCATAGCCTCCCAGAGAAGGGTTGCATCAATTTATGTAATAGACTCTTTAATAGAGATTGTACAGAACAGCCCGACCACGGCGAGATGGTTTACAGAATCGAGAGAGGCACTGATTAGAAAGCTAAAGCCCCTCTCATCAAACTACCTTAAAATAAAATGGAATAACCTTAGAAAAGTTGCAGTGTGTAGAGGTAAGATATGCACATTTGATGTATCCGATATTCCAAATGTGAGGGTTAAGAAGATATTTGCATCGCTATTGATAAGATCCATAGCGTTAAAGGCTCAATACAACAGTATAGAGAAGCCGCTTCTAGTAGCTGTTGATGAGGCACACAATATCCTCTCTCCAGATAACCCTATTTCGAATCTGGTAGCGGAGGTGAGAAAATGGGGCATAGGTTTTGTGGTAGTAACACAGGCTCCATCAATGCTGGCTCCAATAGTATTGAAGAACACAAATACAAAGATTGTGCACACACTGAAATCTTCTAGCGATGTAGATGTCGTTCTGTCCACAATCGTGCTTAGAGGTGAGTACAAAAAAGCAGTCTCTTCTTTAAAGCCCGGAGAGGCCTTGATTACACTTCCTGAACTAGTAGAGCCCGTGCTGATAAAAATAGATAGACTTTAGATTACTACTTCTCCTCCTCTTCTCTCTTTTTCTCCTCCTTCTTCTCCTCCTCCCTTCTCTTTGACGCCGCTATGACGTCGTCTATCCTCATTATTAATGTTGCTGCCTCCGTGCCGGCCTTTAGTGCCGATATCTTTACCAGAAGCGGGTCCACAACATTCAGTGCCTTAGCATCTACAATCCTGCCTGAGAACACATCTACACCTGCCCACTTTCCGCTTGGTGTCATGTGCTCTGCCCTCAGCTTCATTAGAAAGTCGACAGGATCTAGACCAGCATTTGTAACCAGAGTCTCTACTATTCCTTCAATTGCCTTTGCAAAGGCTTCCACAGCTAGACCCTCCTTACCACCAATCTTATTTGCATACTCCCTCACATACTTAGCCAGCTCCATTTCAAATGCTCCAGCTCCATATACAATCTTTGGTAGCCTAAACACATCAGCAGCAGCACTTAGTGCATCCCTGGCGCTTCTCTCTGCCTCATCTACTAAACGCTCTAAACCAGCTCTGAGGACCAGGGATACTGACCTTGGATTTCTACACCTCTCAACAAACACCATCTTATCCTCTCCAACCTTCCTCTCCTCAACAACCTCACAAACACCCAACTCCCTCTCCGTCAGATCCTGAATGTTGCTAACTATTCTTCCTCCTGTTGCTCTCTCTAGCTTCTCCATATCGCTCCTCTTAACCCTTCTAACAGCCATAATACCCTTCTTAGCAAGATAGTGCTGAGCAACATCATCAATACCCTTCTGACATACTACAACAGTTGCACCA
>JANXEL010000075.1 GCA_025058535.1 Ignisphaera sp.
GGAATACAACTTTACAAATGAGGGTGGAGCGTTCAACACCATTACATTTCTGAGGAATGTGCAGGGTATGTGGATAGTAGAGGAGATTAGGAGAGTGCTCTCTGATAAGGGTCAGCAACTCTCATATGATGAGATACTTAGAATGGCCAGAGAAGCTAGAGCATTTAGAGCATTCATAGATCCTGATTACGAGGGCTTTATAGCGCCTGAAGACATGGTCAGCGCCATTATGAAGTATCTTGAGGATACTAAGCAGGAAAAGCCGTCAAGCTTGGGGGAGCTCTTCAGAATAGTATTTGAAAGCTTAGCCATGAAGTACAGGCTTGTATTCGAGCAGGCTGAGGATCTACTTGGTAAGAAGCTTAGCCATATAAATATCTTTGGCGGTGGATCGAGAAACTGGTTCCTAAATCAGCTAACAGCCAACTTTACAAATAAGATTGTCTACGCAGGTCCTGAAGAAGCAACTTCGCTGGGCAATGTACTTACACAAGCAGCTGGTCTAGGCATTATAAGGTCTCTAAAGGAGCTTAGAGAGTATGTGAGGAACTCGTACCAGATAAAGGTGTTTGAGCCACAGCACTCTAGGGAGTGCGAAGATGCATACGTGAGGTTTTTGGATATAATAAACTATAGAAGGTGAAGGTCTTGAACGACTCTATGCTACTGATTGGTGTAGATGTTGGTAGTAGTGGTGTTAGAATAGAGGTCTACAACCCCAATGGCTTTCTGATAGCTGTTGGCCGAGAATCCATAGCTAGACAAGATGTGAATGAATGGCTGAGAGCTATAGAGGCTGCTATGCCCTCTATAGTTAAGGAATGCAGAGACTGTGAGAAATACGTTTCAGTGGACAGTACGTCTGGGACATACATACTCGCCGACGAGTATGGCGAGCCTATAGTGAACCCCGTCATGTACTATGAAAAGATGGTGGATGTGTACAACAAGATTAGACTTCTACCATCCATAGATCTGCTCTCTAGGAAGGGTGTTACAATTGATGCTGCCTCACCCCTTGTAAAACTCTACCACACAAAGGTTTACAGTCCCGGCCTCTACAGTCGGGTGAAATGGGTGGTTCCAGCAGCAACGTGGATTCTCTACAAGCTTTGTCTAAAAGAAAACGAGGTGTGGAGAAACATTGAAACTGACTATACAAATGCTCTAAAATTTGGACTGGACATTTCTTCAAATCCACCGAGATGGTTCACAGAGATCTTTCAGGAACTCGAATTGGATATGGATAAGATGCCTAGACCCGTACCATGCGGTGAATATGTGTGTGATGCAGGGAGTAGGTACGCTGAACAGCTAGGTTTGCTAAAGGCAAGGGTATTCCAAGGCATGACGGATGGAAATGCATCTGCACTAGCTGGAGGTGCTCTTAAGGTGGGTGATGTAAACGTTTATAGCG
>JANXEL010000102.1 GCA_025058535.1 Ignisphaera sp.
AAGCCTAGGATAGACAGCATTAAAGTAAGGCTCAGCAATATAGATAGAACCCTCGTTGTAGACGTAGAGGTATACGATAGTGAGAGTGCCATACATAGAGTGCTCCTAGTCTATAGCATAAACAGCACTAAGTGGGTGTACAGAGACATGGAGGTATTGAAGAGGTATACCGTAGAACCTGTCGGTGGATATGGATATAGGAAAGAGGTGTATACAATGCAGGTAGAGGTCTCTGCAGGCACTATGATAGAATTCTACATAGTTGCAATAGATAATGCTGGAAACCATGTAAAGAGCAGCGTCCATGCCTATAAAGTTATAGAAGGTCAATCCTAATGTTTCAAGAGTGATTTGGAAATAATTCAACCTATTTTTGATTTCACTTTAAAAATTGCTACACATACTATGGTATACCACATTTCCTTCTATCTATAAATTTTTCTCTAAAATAGTTGTTCTACTAGAAGAGTGAAGGGTTGCACAACATGTTTCAAACCTTAATTTGAGTATGTGGAGCTTCTTCAAATTTTAGACTGTAATTGGGAATGCAGTGGCTCCTTTACGTGTAAATCTGAATAATTTTCACATCATTTTACGTGGGTATGAACTGTGGCAAAAGATAAGACTGCAAGACTAGATGTGGTAACCATTTCAAGGTTTGCAGAATATGATGCAAGTTCAATATGTTTATAACAAGGATAGGACAGTTGATGTAGAGTCTAGAGTGAGAGGGTTTGATACATGGATAGAGGAACGACCTTGGAAAGGTATTCAGAATCTTAATTGAAGAGGGGTTCGTGTGTAATGTGGTGGGCATGATCCATGGTAATTACGTAGAGGAGCTGGCCAGCACATGAAAATCGCTCTATGTAAGGCTATGTGAGAGCCGTTGTAATACTCTGAGCTAGGCAATACAGTGCTACTC
This sequence comes from Ignisphaera sp., assembly GCA_025058535.1. GTDB lineage: Archaea > Thermoproteota > Thermoprotei_A > Sulfolobales > Ignisphaeraceae > Ignisphaera. The sequence goes on from JANXEL010000102.1 coordinate 926, forward strand.
AGTATTACTCGAGTAGTTACGGAAAGCTTTTTACTAGATTTAAAAACACGATTTCTAGGTGTGAGGGTGTCTAAGAAAGCTGAGTTTGAGCCCTATCCACTGTTTGTCAAAAAGGACTATAAACCTGATCTGAAATCAGATGTTATTCTGGTTTTTAGAGTGACACCAGCAGAGAGCTTTACTATTGAAGATGCCGCAGGTGGTATAGCAGCTGAAAGTAGTGTTGGAACATGGACAACGCTATACACGTGGTATGATCAAGAGAGACTGAACAGGCTTATGGGAAGAGCATACCAATTTGCGGATCTCGGTGATGGGTCCTATCTGGTGAATATTGCCTACCCAGTGGAGCTATTTGAAGAAAACAACATACCCGGCTTTCTGGCTAGTGTTGCTGGAAATATATTCGGTATGAGGAGGGTTAAGTGGCTTAGAGTTGAAGATATATATCTTCCCTATGAATTTATAAAGTACTTTAGAGGCCCCTATAAGGGACTCCAAGGTGTTAGAGATATATTTAAGGTTTATGATAGACCAATTGTTGGAACGGTTCCTAAGCCGAAGGTTGGCTATAGCGCTGATGAGGTTGAGAAGCTTGCATATGATATTCTAAGCGGTGGTTTAGATTATATAAAAGATGACGAGAATCTTGCAAGCCCCAACTACTGTAGGTTTGAAGCGAGAGCGAAGTCGATAATGAAGGTTATTGATAGGGTCGAGAAGGAGACAGGTGAGAGGAAGGTATGGTTTGCAAATATAACTGCTGATGTTAGAGAGATGGAGAAGAGGCTAAAGCTCGTAGCGGATTATGGAAACCCGTACATCATGGTTGATGTTGTTATATGTGGCTGGTCTGTCCTTACATACATAAGGGATCTTGCAGAGGAGTACAAACTTGCCATACATGCGCATAGAGCTATGCACGCTGCTATGACGAGAAATCCATATCACGGCATATCCATGTTCACACTAGCAAAATTGTTCAGAATAATAGGCGTCGATCAGCTTCATGTAGGAACGCCAGAGGTTGGGAAACTGGAGGCAAAGACCATTGATGTAATAAGACACTGTAAAGTGCTTAGGGAGGAGAGCTTCAAACCAGACGAAGGGGACTTCTTCCATCTAACACAGCCTTTCTATCACATAAAACCTGCGGTACCTGTATCATCAGGAGGGCTGCACCCAGGTACGCTACCAGAGGTTGTGAGAGTTATGAGTAGAGACATTGTTATTCAGGTTGGTGGAGGTGTTATTGGACATCCGGATGGTCCTATGGCTGGGGCAGCAGCTGTTAGACAGGCTTTAGAAGCTGTGGCAAAGGGCATTCCACTTGATGAGTATGCAGAGAATCGTAGAGAGCTTAAGAGAGCTCTTGAAAAATGGGGGTACGTTAAGCCTATTTAGCTAAAAGCTCAGTCTTTATTTTTTGTCTTTATATACTCCATCAGCGTTCTTAAGAAGAACTTTGTTGATGTTGAGGCAGTGTATGGTAGAACTATATCTGCAACCTCTCTGACCTCACTGTCAGCATCACCAACAACTACAGCTAGACCTGCAGTTTTCAGCATATCTATGTCTGTAATGCTGTCGCCTATAGCTATAGATTTAGAGAGATCTACATTAAGTTCTCTGGCAAGTATTTCCATAGCCTTTCCCTTACCACATTCCCTTGAGTATATGTGCAGAACGTACCCTGTGTACATGGCGTAGATATTTGGAAAGAGTTCGGTAATGCTCCTCTCCAGCTCTCTAATCCTTAATATATTGGTCTTCAACTCTTGAGGGATTTTGAAAGCTCGATCGCAGAGCCTGTACATGTTGCTATCAGATGGCTGGAGGTTGAACATTTTCGAAATCTTATCCACCAAGTTGTCTAGAGATTCCCTACACACTTTGATTAAACTTCTTTTAATCTGAATTACACAGCCATTTTCAGCTATAAATATAGGTGATAACCCTAGATACCTCTGAAGTGTTAGTACCGTTGGATAGCTATTGCCTGAGGTGAGGCATACTGGTACCTCTAGTTCCTCTACTCTCCTCAGCATTTCTATTGTTTCAAGATCTAAGGTATAGCTGCCTCTAGTTAGTGTTAGCACACCATCTATATCTATAAAAATCATCTGGGGCTTAGCTCCACTCAGCCTCTTATTTAATTTGTCAAAGACATCGGCTTTTATTTGAGTCATCGTCCTGCACCACAGGCATATGATGCTGGCAAAGTATTGTTACGTCCAACATCAGTGCACCACATACTCTCTAAATATAATTAATGAACTAGCCACCGGGCGCTAAAGGCATTATCACCACCTTATCACCTCTGCTAAGCTTACTCTTTATATCAAATACAGTTCTACCATTTACTAAAATCACAACACCATCTCTAACCTCATCACCATTAACGACTTTACCCACTGCAAGAATACCTTGGCTAGAGGCTTCAGTTAGGAGATCCATGATGGTCGGATTTCCCCTTAAGTACAGTGTTTTTTCAACGCTCGTCAAACTTGAAGTAAATGGTGGTAGCACTTTTATGGTAATGGGTATCCTATCCTCCATAGACTTTATCCTGTGTAAATCCTTAGTAGCAAGCCTTAAAAACTTAAATAATGCTTCAGTCTATAGGTGATGTGTTATAAGCGAAGGTTTTGAGATTCCAGAGGAGCAGATAAAGAACGATATATGCAAGGTCATGAGAAATCTCTTTAATAGAGGGCTGATATCTGCTCTAGGTGGTAATGTGAGTGCTAGGATTCCTAACTCTAAGGAGTTCTGGATAACACCGAGTGGTATATTTAAGGGAGAGCTCACACTTGATGATCTTGTAAAACTGGACCTAGAGGGCAATGTGGTTGAAGGCTTTGGTAGACCATCGATTGAATGGCCCGTTCATGCAGCAATATATAGAGTTAGGCCCGACGTTAATGCTGTAGTCCATGCACACAATCCTGTTACACTGGGACTAGCGCTTGCAGGTATTAGTCTAAGGCCTATAACCGTCGAGGCTGTAATGGTTCTGAGGAGGATTGAGGTTGTACCATTTGCGTTTCCAGGGACTGATCAGCTTGCAAAGCTTGTTGCCGAGAAAGCTGCATTGGGCACAAGAGCTCTCATTCTTCAAAATCACGGTATTATTGCTATGGGAGCTAATCTATATGAGGCTGAAGCAGTTGCTGAGACGCTGGAGGAGGTCGCCATGGCGCAGTTTGTCGCAATGGTTCTCGGCAGGGAGCCTCCAGTTATACCAGAGAGGGAGGTTGAACTGTACTACAAACTGTATAGGCTTGGCTAGTAGAGGAGCCGGTGTTGATCAGTGGCGCAGGAGAACTATGGCTATGCTGGTAGTGTTCTATATATTGATCTATCTAGGGAGAAGGCTGAGCGGAGGAGGCTGAGCTACAATGATGTAGATAAGTTTATTGGAGGTATAGGGCTGGCAGTGAAAATAGTTGTTGATGAGATACCTGACCCCAGAATAGATCCATTTAGTCCTGACAATGTCCTCGTGTTTATGACGGGGGCCCTAACAGGCTCACCAGTATATGGAGCAGCGAGATATGTTGTTGCCTCTAAGTCTCCACTGACCATGGCTTGGGGGGAGTCCCACATATCAGGCTACTGGGGGCCTGAGCTTAAGAGGGCTGGATTCGATGGTATAGTGATTCGCGGTAGAGCATCCACATCTGTTTACCTTTTCATTCGTGACGGAACCGTAGAGTTTAGAGACGCCTCCAAGCTCTGGGGTCTGGATGTATTTGAAACTGATGAAGTGATAAAGAAAGAGCTTGGTGATAGCAGTGTAAAGGTTGCCACCATCGGTCCCGCTGGGGAGAATTTAGCTAGAATCGCATGTATAGCCTCTGATATCCAGCCGAACGGTCCTAGGATAGGCGGTAGAACTGGAATGGGCGCTGTCATGGGCTCCAAGAACTTGAAGGCCATAGCTGTTAAGGGCAGCGGGAGAATAGGGGTAAAGGATGCCTCGAGGGTCTCAAGCGTCCTCTCGAGACTCCTTCCACTCATAATGTCATCACCAACGGCACAGATTCTAGCTTCATTTGGTACTGCTGGTGAGGTCGAAGAGTTCTATGAGTATGGAGATATGCCTATTAAGAACTTCACACTGGGAGAGTTTAGTGGTTACAGAAATATCACAGGGCCAAGCTTTAAGGAGAGAGGAATAGTTGTCGATGTGTATGGATGCTGGGCATGTCCTGTAAAATGCTGGAAAGTGGTTAAGGTAGACGGCAGGATGGTTAGGGCTCCCGAGTACGAAACAATAGCATCGCTAGGAACCCTCCTAATGATAGATGATCCCAACTACCTTGCAAGAGTTAACTATCTATGTTACAAATATGGTATCGATACAATCTCCACAGGCGTTACAATAGCGTGGGCCATCGAATGCTTTGAAAGAGGCTTAATAACAACGAGCGACACAGGTGGGTTAGAGCTTAGGTGGGGTGATAAGGAGGTTGTTACTAAGCTTATCGAGATTCTTGGAAGGAGAATAGGCTTCGGCAGTCTACTTGCTGAGGGCTGCAGACAGGCTTCAAGAATCATTGGTAAGGGAACGGGGGAATTCTGCATGCATGTAAAAGGCACTGAGATGCCAATGCATGATCCAAGGGCGTTTAAAGGTATGGGTCTACAGTATGTAACATCTAATAGAGGTGCGGACCACCTCTACGGCCTCTTCTTTAGAATAGAACAGGGTCAGAGGGTACATGATCTGAAAATCTATGAGAGGGTTGACAGATTTGAGTGCAAAGGTAAGGGATGGATGGTTGCGACAATGGAGATTTGGAGTGAGGTGCTCGAGTGTATGGGTATCTGCAAATTCGTGGACATACCACCAGCACACATAGCAGGGCTGTACACCTACGTTACAGGAATTAGAAAAATGGTTCCTGATCTACTAAAAATTGGGAAGAGAGTATTTACACTAAAGAGATTGTTCAACATAGCAAATGGAATAACGAGAGCGGATGATACACTTCCAAAAAGATTTCTGATGGAAACTCTTAGAGAAGGTGGTTCGAGAAATCAAGTAGTTGAACTGGAACCGATGCTTAGGGAATACTACGAATTTATGGGCTGGAACGAGAATGGCATCCCAAGGAGGGAGACCCTAGAGGAGCTGGGATTGAGCGAGTACGCAGTAAGGTTTAGTATACAGTAGAGTAAAGTTAACATATAAAAGTGTGCAACCAAGGGGTTTCCACATATGAATTGATGCAATCAAAAGGCATACTAATGCTGCGCCTGGTACTACTTGGTAATAAAGCTTTTATTTTGTACCGTCATTTAGTAATGCAATTAGAATTGTGGTGCTATAGT
>JANXEL010000009.1 GCA_025058535.1 Ignisphaera sp.
TTACGAGGCCGGCGCTCCACCGGGCTGAGCTACGGCGGCCCTGTTTTAATTTCGGTATCTATGTTTATGGATTTTAAATATTTACCCCTAGTGTTGTAGTATGGTTTGAGGTTTAAAGTTTTTATTTTTTTGCACTCCTAATTATGTACGGCGTATGCTACCATGAGCAATGTTGAGCTCGCTCAATCTCTACCTATGTTTTATAGGGCATATTTACAGATTTCGAATTTCATATCCAGCTCGCTGTCCATATTCAAGACCTCACAGATTGTTAGCCTTATTAAAATTCTCGAGGATGCCTACGCAAACGATAGGAAGATTCTTGTCATGGGTGCTGGTAGAAGTGGTCTGGTTGGAAGAGCTTTTGCTATGAGGCTTAAGCACCTTGGTTTTGATGTCTATGTTCTGGGAGACACTATTGTATCTCCTATTAGAAGAGGTGATGTTGTTGTGGCCATCTCAGGTTCGGGTAGAACAGCACTAATAGTCACAGCTGCCGAGGCTGCTAAAACTGCTGGAGCGGTAATAGTTGCTATAACAACATATATAGATTCGCCTCTTGCGAAAATTGCAGATATTGTAGTCGAAGTTCCTGGAAGGGCTAAGGTGAGTAGAATTGAAGACTATTTTGCTAGACAAGTTCTAGGTGTGCATGAACCTCTAGCACCACTTGGAACGCTGTTTGAGGACTGTACAATGATATTTCTAGACTCTATAATAGCTGAGCTCATGCATAAGTTAGGAAAAACTGAAGAGGACTTAAGACAGGGACATGCAAACATAGAGGTTTAGAAGAAAACATTCCTTGATATAGACTCTGAGCCTTCATCCAAAGAGGGCCGACAGGCCTTCCGCTAGCTGCTCCTCCGATACTTCCTTCCTCTCTTCTTCAGGCTTACTAGCCTCCTGCTGCTGACTCTGTTGAGCGGTGGATTGCTGCTGTTGCGCGGCTACTTTTACAGGTAGCTGCTGTAGGAGATCCGGTACTTTCTGTGAAAGTGCCATAGCTATGGCTAGCGCTCTCGAAACTGCTATACCTACTATAGACTGAGCCGTTTCTTTTGACATAAAGCCTGCTTCAGCAGCTAGCCTTACTGCCCTATTATAAGCTTTAGTGATTGAAAGCTTAACAACATCCGGATGTGGAACTACAAGCTCTGAAGCCAGGTTAAATGCGTCTAGAACGCCTCTGTTCAATTCTTGCTTTATACCATCTATATCAACTACAAGCTTATCTGGAGTTAGTATCAATCCCTCCTCGTAGACAACTTTAATCGTGGGCTTGATGAATTTGGGCTCAATACCTAGTCTGGCAAATAGAGAGGCGAGCTCAGGGGTAATAATATCACCCGGTCTCGCTATAACTGACTCCTTTGTTATCGAGATGACACCGTCGCTTACTTGTATGGGTACCTTAAGCTTACCAAATAGACTCATTATAGGCCCAGGCTTTAGATCTGTTTTCATTGGAGGTATCCTGATCTCGCTATCAACCTTCTCACCAATCTTCGCCTTAATGGGCATGGATATTCTATTCAGCAGTAAGGCTATTTCAAACGAATTCATATTGGTGAATACAGCCAGGTTCTGCCCTACTAAGTACTTCGATAACTCATCAGCATTCCTCAAATTCAGCTCCTTCATAGCAAGTCCCAGAAGCTTTCCCTTAAACATCTTAACAGTGCACACACCATTAAGCCTCCTTCTGATGTGCAATCCGAATCTTGCTGGCACTCCGGTTACATCCAATAGTACTAGTGTTTTATAACTTGAGAGGTACTTCTTCGCTTCATCGACCATCTCCCTCTTTACAATCCTGGCCCTACTATAGCTAGCCTCTGACGACTGTGAAATGCTGTATGCTCTTACGAGTTTCTCAAGTTCCTTCTTAATACCAGCCTTCATAACTATGCTCACCAGCTATGACACTACCTCTATAGCCGGGCTGCTAGTTGTTTTAACGTATATACGCGAGGACTGTAGAAGTGGCCTTTTAACTTTTTCCTCAATATATTGAAGTACTGCAATAGCGTTTTCAACCAAGGCCTCTATTGGCATCTTTTCACTTCCTATCCTACACCCAACCCATGGTTGCTCCTTTGAGTACAGTCTAACAGCATTTCTGTACTGCTTAATATAGCTAGCCATGTCAGCATTTACAGGTACTGCAATGGGGGATTTGCCCCTAGGTCCTAGAGCAGGCCCCAAAACTCTTCCAGCTTGCCCCATGAGATCCGACCTAACCAATACCCAGTCACATTCTTGGGCAATTCTTTTAGCGCTCTTCTTATCAATTTTAGATATGTCACTCCTACCTATAGCTCTATAAGCTCCTACCTCAGTGAGCTTCTGCATAGATGCGTCATCAACTACAACACATATATGACTCTCTTTGTCAAGTCCCTTTGGAAGTATAACAGTGTCTCTAAACCTGAATTCTTGCTGCTTCTTAACATCAACATCTCTAAACGCTACTATAAGTTCTACGCTCTGCACGAATTTCCAAGGCTTTTTGGCCCCTATAGCAAGCTGAATAGCGCTTTTTAAAGCTTCTCTAAACTCTCGAGATGATATGCTCATAACTAGTCACCCTAGGTTCCACTTTTCTTCATACCTTCTGATAATCTCATCATATACCCCCCTATCAACATCCCTTATAACATCTTTCGGATCTCTATTCTCTACCGTTAGGCCTACAGTTCTAGCAGAGCTTAGAACCATCTTGATGGCCGCTTTTAAGCTCTTTGTATTAAGCTCTTGTTTCTTTAGAATAGCTATTTTAGTAACATCCTCTATACCTATATTTCCAATCTTCTTATGCATGGGATCTCCGGAAGGCTCTGAAGCCTTTGCAGCTGAAAGTAGCAAGCTTGTTATTGTTGGCAGCTCCAGCTCTATGTTATAGTTCTTTGCATCTAGATCAACAATGATTTTAACCGTAAGCGTGTATCCTTTGAACTCTCCTGTCATTCTATTAATTTTATCAATAACTTCGCTAACATTTAATCCCGTATCTGATAGTGCAGGTCCAAGGGGTGGTGCTAACGACGCTTTACCCCCCTCTACTTGAGCTTTTACCACCTTTATTCTGGCCATTTCATCTACACCTCCTTCTTAGACACCCTGATGTAGTCTATGGGAACAGTTATTGTAAGAGGATAGCTAGCTTCTAGTATACTGAGAGAGACTTCATTTTTAACTTTATCAATAGCTACAACCTTTGCCTTCATACCTCTAAACGGTCCTGCTATTATCTCCACTTCTTCACCACCTTGAAGAAGCTCTATTAGCGACTTTGGCTTTATTAAGGTTTCTAGATCCTCCCATCTAAGCGTTCCCGAAGCCCTACCCCTTACATGCTTAAGGCCCTTAACCGCCTCATAAACTATGTGAAGCCCTGTTGTTTCAAGCACTATATACCCCCTTAAACTAGGTAGTGATAAGATTGAATATATTGGAAGGTTGAGGGTTCTCGTCCTTACCTCTATCATTAGTGCAACATTTGTTTCTTGTCCAGCTGTAGTCCTTACAGCAAAAAACATCTGTTTGCCACCCCTATTGTTAGAAGATTCCTGAGTGCCCTGGGAGGACATTGTATACACCGATAAGCTCTAAAACTTTCTACGTTATTCCAGCACCACTAACCTGTAGAACAAAGTTTATCAACCATGATAGAGCAAAAGCTGCTACACCAATTATCGTGAAACCAAGGAGGGTAATTCTAAGGATCTGTTTAAAGTCGTCAGCATCAGGCTTTTCAGCCAAATCCACTATCTTCCTCATACCCTCGAAGGCTTCCTTCAGCGTTTTAGCAAATGACATACCTCAACACCACTACCGTTCCTCGCCGGTTCTGAAACTTTCTATCGCTCTAGTGTTATCTGAGTAGCATTTTAAGTATTGCGTCTGGATCATATCTAATTAGATCATCATAGCCCTGTCCAATCCCTAGATACAACACAGGTTTACCCACACCTATAATTACGCTGAGTGCAGCGCCTCCACTTGCATCAGCATCAACCTTAGTAAGGATTACAGAATCAACACCTACAGCCTCATCGAACCTTTTAACCTGCTCAACTGAGTCATTACCCGTAAGTGCGTCAACTATTAAAATCTTTAAGTGTGGTTTGATAACACCTACTATCTTCTTAAGCTCATTCATTAGATCAACATCAACATGCATTCTGCCAGCAGTATCGATCAGTACCACATTGAATCTATTCTTCTGTGCGTACACTACTCCATCAAAGGCCACTGCAGCGGGGTCTGCACCATATTTACCACCGATAAATGGCAGACCTAGCTTCTCACAATGTTTTCTAAGCTGTTCCTGGGCTCCAGCTCTAAATGTATCAGCAGCAACAATAACAGGCCTTATGCCACTTTGCTTAAGCATGTATGCTACCTTTGCTATTGTCGTAGTTTTGCCGACACCATTTATACCCATAAACATAATCTTGGCAATGCTATCCTTAGCAATAACATTTCTTATGGTTTCCAGGAAATCGGGAGCTACACCTCCGCTAAGGATATCGTGCAGTGATCTATACAAAATTTCACTCATGTACTCCTCAGTATCGACACTGCGTGGAATTTTTAGACCTTTTAGATTCCTTCTAATGCTCTCTACAATACTCTCTGCTACATCATAAGCAACATCAGCTTCAATTAGATCAATGAAGATCTTGCTGCAAAACTCTTCAATGTCTCTCTCATCAATCGCCTTGTACGACAATGCGTCGGATAGCTGCTTAGAGAGATTCTTAAATATACTCTTAAGTTTAGAAAACAACAAGATTTACCTTAAACTAGGAACCTTTGCCTGCGGAGCCCTCTTTTTCAGATCTTGCTAGCGTAGCTAAATGTTCCTGCAGCTTTTTCTGAAGCTGGTTGTATAAATCGCTAAGTCTCTTTAACTCGCTTTCAGTCTCTTGAAGCTTGCTTGCTAGATCCTTTTCGTATATTGACAATACGTTCTTTACACTATCTATTGGGAGTAGAGCGTATAGATCTTTCGAAATTCGAATCACGGCTTTATCCACATCATCAAGCTTTATCTTAACAAATACGTAGCCCTCTCGATCAAGCGAGGCTAGGGTATCCCTCTGACCATACTTCTGGATAGAAGATAGCGTCTCGTACGCCAGCCTAATTTCCTGGATCTCATTTGATAAGGTGATAGACTGTGATTGAACTATCCTTATAGCATTCCTGAGCTCTTCTAGCTGTAAAAGCAGCTGTTGTGCAGCTTCCTCTATTCTAGCTCTATCTTGCGAACTCATTCGACCACCATATACGTTAGTCGAGCTAGCTCTCTAATATACCTACTCCTAGCCTCCCCAACATCTATTTCCCTTATATTCGCAACTCTTATATTTGTTCTCTTGACCTTGTGTCTACTACCCATCTCTGAGTAGAGTTTCTCAAGTGCGTGCTCAGGATTTAGTGCTCTTATCTCCTTTACAAATTTTGCCCATCTAGGTAGCTTATCCTGCGATATTAGCATAAATCCCTCTATTCTATACGTTTTGATCTCTCCCATACCATTTACCCACCTCCAAATACCTTGCTCAACCTCATTATTTCAGGACCTGTTGTTCTAGCTCCGACTAGTAGACCATGTGAATTACCAGCAAGTCCGGACTTTATAAACCCTACCCCAAAATTAACTGTTCCAACATCTACTCTAATTCTAAATAAATTTGATAAAAACCTCAGCTCCTCTTCTGATGCATCAGGGTGTATAACACCACCAATGTTGTTTATATATGCGGCTGACCCAACCGTAGGGATATCCGCTATAAGACCCTTTTCAACTACCTCAACATCAAAAACATCTTTAACAGCATCTCTAATCTCATCGTATGCTGCAGCACTTACATATGCAGCGAAGTCATTGACTAGGCAGATATTGGCTAAGGCTGTAAATCTCGTTTTAATAATAGAAACGTTGCCGTCAAACACACTTTTAATAGCTCTGTATTCAGATTCCTTAACTATATGGGGAAGAATTATACCCTTGTTGTTTCCAGCGATGAAGATGCCTATGATCTCCATATCGCTTATTGAGGACGTCACTACAGGTACACGAAGAATGTTCTGAACAGCTTGAATAAACCTCGTATCAGCATCTTTAGGAACTACTGCAACTCTGTCATTTACAAAAATGTATATACCGATATTTGGGTTTCCCTTATAGCTTACCCTCTCAATAAGCATTTAATTTACCTCTTCGCTACAAGGGCAAGCGTTACCTTATAGACGCCATCATCAAGTTTAGTAAACCTAACAGCTATTTTGCGAATAGGCCTCTCAATCTTTCTGCTATACATGTACATATTTATCGACGGGTCAATCAGCACCTTTCCACCTAGGTGCCTCTCTAGAAATCTCCTTATATATCTTAGGGCCCTCCTTCCTCTATCAGTCCTACTACCGGCCCTATACACGGGTCTAAGTGGAACTATGTATATTCCATCAGCCTTATCCTGAGGCATAAGTCATCACCTTCTAAGACACTACACATCTCCTAATCTAGATCTTTGCCAGTGCCTTAATCTAAAATGCCTCCTTACCTTCATAAGTGTTTTTGCAGTCACCCATATGGGTATGGGATTGTTGCTCTTCTCCCTATTTATAAGTCTCAACTTTTTTGCTAGAGGTTTGCTGTGAGCCATCTCAGACACATTCACTTCTCACGTATGCTAATCTTAAAATCCTTTTTTGTCTTTTCATATATTTCTGCAAGAATAGTCTTCAACTCTTCATCTGTTAATGGTTGTGAGATTCTACCCTGCAGAGCTAGGGCTATGAGTCTATCCTCTACAACTCTAGCTATCTCTGGTTTGACAAGTTTGATGTTTGCTAACCTCTCACGAGCATCAGATGTGAGAATCGATCTTAGTATTTCCTGCCTTCTGGCTTCCTCAGCCTCCCTCTGAAGTCTTTGTCGCTCCATTTCCTGTCTCCTCCTGATGAGCATTTCCCTATACTGTCTCTCTAATAGTGCGGAGAGTTCTTCATCTCCAGCATACATCTCCTCGCCCATGGATGCCACCCCATATACTGTTAATATTTTTAGTACTATATACCTTAATAGGTGCTACTCACAGTTTATGAACTTAATTGCTTTTAGAACTGCCTGGAGATAGCTCTCTGGTGATTTGTGGCGGTGCATATTTTAGCAGCTGGGGGTTACTCTTCACTAGTTCCTTAAACACTTCTAGGGCTAGTCCATCTAGCGTAGCACGCCCCTTATCTGTGATCCTTCTACCCTTAGAGGTCTTCTCAATAAGTCCCGCAGCTTCAAGCTGATGGAGGATTCTCCTCAGATGCCCTCCACCACATTTTCTGTAGTGCGGCGGTGCGGATCCTCTCCGCTTAAGACCTCCAAATATCGTCCTAAGGGTTTCTAGACCTACTGGAGCATCAGCGAGGTATATCTTCCTTAGAATTGCTGCTGCTCTGTAGTACCACCAATCTGGGTTATCAGGTACCCTCTCTTTGTGAGGACTTGTCTTTGTAAAAGCTGTCCACGGTGGAGGCTTTACAGTTGCCACACTTGCTTTGAGATAGCTGGCCAGTTTTTCTATAAATATGTTAGCCGGCACATCTCTTACAGTGACCATTCTACACCACATCATGCAGTGCTACTTGGGTGTAGGTAGTATTCTTACCTTTTCTCGCATTTAAGAGCTTTCCTACTTATTAAGATGTGTGTGTACCCTCTGGAATCAACGATGACGGCATTTAGGTGCTTAGCGATATTCGATATATCTTCGCTAGATACCATTGTTCTTGCACTCTTAAGTACCCTTATCTTCACACATTTCTTATCCTCCAGTACACGCTTAATCTCCTCAATAATGCTTGGATGAAGACCCTTCTTACCGATGTTTACATCAGCTCTGCGGCTGCTCACCTTATCCTTCCTAAGCCTACTGGCATATCCAGCTAACCTAGTCACTCTTTCTACACCTAGTAAACTCATATCTGTGCATCCAACCACAGACTAGACATGTTGTTACAACCCTTAAAGTTTTTCCCTTTCTACGGCTCCTAACACGGGCGTTAGAACCAGGCACCATAATAACGTTACAGTTCTTGCAAATCCACCTCTTTATAGATCTAGGAATATCCACCCTACATCTCATTGAAATCCTCTTAATTAGCTCACCATACCTCTTCGCGTACTCAATCCTACCTCGTTCTACGGCTGTAACACCTAGTTCAAGCAATATATACATCCTCTGAATGGCGATATCCCTTAACAGTCTGCTCAACAGAGATCCCAAATTCACACAGGATGCACTGCATCATAGATTGAAAAATAAAGCTTTTAAGGTTCTATCAAACATTAAACCATTTTAGAGCCGCGGTAGTATAGCCCGGTCAAGTATGCGGGCCTCTCGAGCCCGTGACACCAAATCCCAGAAAGGTGCGGGACACCCGGGTTCAAATCCCGGCCGCGGCACCAAATACAGGCAAATCATGAGGCGGTTTGGGATGTTTTGCGTTAATCTGAGGGAGCTAAACAAAGGGCACACCTCAATACATGTTTTTGAAAGCTCCCAATCTTCCTTTATAACAATCTGAGAACCGGTATTTCACATAATTACTTTACTTAATTTGGATCCTTTTACGAGAATTCTGGGGTATAGAGCTCTCATCTAATTAAATTAAAGCTGACAGGCTAACAGTATTATTAAGAATGGGCGGGTGTATATGGAGAACTATCTGACCGTAAACTCGGCAAACGTATTGAAGAATTTAAGCTCTATTCCATACTCCTTTCAGCCTTTCTAGCTAATTTGGTATAGTAATTAACCACTTGAGGGTAATCCTTGTTGCTATAACGCCCATCCGTGCTTGCAACCATGTAGATAGATGATAGAGCATCTGATAGTAAGGATGGTAATTTCTTTTCCTTTAGTGCTGAAGCAATACACCAATAATCTTTACCGGCCATCCATACCTTGAATCGAGGTGCCTGCTCCTCTATTATCCTACCCCAGATTCTCTCTATTGCTGCTCCAAACCATAAGTTACTAGCTACTCTTCTGAATAGCTCTACATCTACATTCCATGACTCTAGCAACATTAGAGATTCAGAGAGTAGAGCTGGCATTGCCAAACCAATGTTATTTAAAGCTAGTTTCAAAACAATTGCACTAGGAGGTTTGCCTGTGTAAAATATCCTTGAACTATAGGACTCAAGCAAAATGCTAGCATTCTTAAACAACTCTTCACTGCATGCTACTAAAGTTATTAATCTACAATCCCTCGCTTCCTCCGCACTACCATATACGGGTGCCTCTATATAGCTGATTCCTAAACGTTCAAGTGTACCCATCACCTCTAGGCTAGCCATAGGCGTTACTGTGCTACCATTGATGAAAAACTTGCCTTTGTACACATAATTCCCACTACTAACAATACTATGCACTACATTCATTAAAGCATAATCATCAGGTAGAAATGCTATAGCCGCTTCAACCTCTCGAATAAGTTCATAGGGTGTATCGTAAGCTCTTCCTCCAACCTCACTTGCTAATCTCTCAGCACGCCATTTAGTTCTATTAAATAGCCCTAGCCTAAATCCCTTGCTTGAGAGACATCTAGCTAAGTTAGAACCCATTATACCTGTACCTATTATTCCAACCTTCAAATGAACTCACCACCTAGGTGATCCTACAAATAGAAATGTTATATACTCATTTGAAATCCGCTTCTATTTCCACAAAGTAGTGATTGCTGTTAGATCACAGCTATATAGCTGTGAGAGCTAGAGTAGATTGAGGACATCATAAGGCTGCCTATTATCTAAAATTATCTAGAGCTAGAGTTGGTCTGATCTAAAGGATGTACTTTGATGTGTCACACATACTTTACTCCCACCTGTACACTGATATTGGCCCCTGTGGCTCTCTCACCCATTCCTGCCATCCACCATCGTATATCTTAGCATTAGTATAACCGAGGAGCTGTGTCATGATGTACCATACGGTTGCTGCATACCCTCCCACTCCACAATATATTATTACCTCTCTATTTCTTTCACTACCGATGAGCCCTTCAATCATTTTTCTAATTTCTTCAATAGGTCTGTAAACCCCGTCTTGCATCCACATCCATGGAGCTGGGAAATTCTTTGCTGTTGGTATATGTCCGGGTATTGGTGCCCATGGTTCTGTAGTAACTCCGAAATACACGTCAGGATCTCTAGCATCTATAATCATGCTCTCTCCTATTCTCTCGAGAACATATAGTTTTTCTACAAAGATCTGTTTCCTAGCAACGCCGTTGTAGTATTTTGGTGTAGGCTCTACTATCTCTGTAGAGATTCTTCTACCCTCTTTAATCCACTTATTATAGCCACCGTCTAGGACGGCGACATTATTCAGACCTGCATAGATAAGCTCTACGGCAACTCTAACAGCGTCGGCTCGATTAAATGGTGAATCAACCTTGTTCACTACAACAACTATTGTATCCTGAGTTATGCCTGCTGAACCTATAGTTTGAAAGAGCTCCTCTATTGCTGGAAGTTCAAGGAGAAGTTCATTTCTAACTGTTGACCACGCTGATTTCAGAGGGTCAAATGGTATATTTATAGCCCTAGGTATGTGACCTCTTAAATAATCATCCCTAGGCCTTATATCAACTACTACAATATTTTGATTGCTGATGTTACTATCAAGCCATTCGGTAGTGACTATGGGAGGTACTTGGTGCATGTACTCTTAACCACCTATGTGGCAGAGATTCGCTATAATTCTACAGATCTATAGCAACCTCTTTGAGGGGTAATTTAAGTGAGGTCCCCTTTAAACTCCACTCACCAGATAGTGTGCCCCGTCCCTCACGCCCAACCGGTATCTCAATGTGCTTTTCCTCATATGCCTTTAACTCAATAGAGGTATTATAGATCATGTTACCCATTCTATCCTTAACATGAAGAGATACCGTTGTATCATAGTTGCAGGAATTCGCTACATCTACACGCAATCTACCCTTGTTACTAGATTCAGGTCTGGGCATCAACTTTATACACTCGGGAAGATCTATACATACACTCATTATACTTTCACCACCGTGTACTACACGACTAACACTCTTTATTAAGATTGTGCCTCACATACTACTCAGCAGCTTACCATCATTATCGACCGAATTTAGCTAGATACAGAAACTATTCAAGATCCAAAGCATCAGATTCTCTAAGATGAATTTATATACGGCAATTTACCGGAAGGCCTCTAGTCAAGTGTGTGAAGCGTTGAAGAGTTGCAATGCGAAATAAGGATTGTTATCACCAGTGTTTGCTGTCCTTACTATGTGTAAATGTGAAATAAAAATTCTTTTTCAATAAGGGAGCATAAGTGCGACCGTGAGAATGGGCGTGTTAGTCTATTAATGATATTCTCTTGGCTATACTCCTCACCGCCTCTACAGCTGCGGTGTTGCTGGGGAGCTTTAATAGAGGTATTCCCCTAGTATTGAATTCTTCTATTAATGCATCATACGGCACTATACCTGCAACTTCAAATCCCTGTTCCCTACTCCAACTATAGAGCCTTTCCATCTTAATTTGAGGTATTCTGTTACCCACAATATAGATGCTATTAACCTTTAGTCCTACTTCTATAGCAACCTCCTTAATCCTCTCCGCAGTCCTGAAACTCATCATCGAGGGATCCACGACAATTAACATATTATTAACGTACCTGTCCGTTCTTCTACTGATGTGCTCCAGCCCCGCCTCCATATCCATTAGGACTACGGTGTAATTGTGTATGAGCTTGCTCAAAATGCCTATAAGGAGAGAGTTGACGAAGCAATAACATCCCTCGCCCTCTCCACGACCCATAGCTATAAAGTCAAAACGGTCTAATTCAGCCAGACAATCCCTCATAATAAGGTACTCCAATAGGGTGTCCTTCCTATAGGAGACTGAAGCGCTCTGATCATGGAAACTCCTTCTAAACTCTTCAACAACTTCTCCAATAGTTTTCCTAAGCTCTACACCTAGTACCTCAGGCAGGTTTGTTGCGGGATCGCCATCTACAATTAGAATCTCATCATCTGTTTCACGCTCAATTAGGATCTTTGTTAACAGTGCTGTTAAAACCGTCTTGCCACTGCCACCTTTACCAGAGACTGAAGCTATGAACGGTCTCCTCATCATTTAATCACCGGGGGCTCCACGGTTTTATGGATCTGGCTTTCTCCCACCAGCTGGGAAACAGCTCCCTTCTACCAGGAAGTTTGAATCCGGCTTCGTATTCGTCCATAAAGTTTGGATCTAGCATAAGCTCTATAGGTGCTATAAGCTTCGAAACTCTCTCTGCTTCAAATCTATAAGTTTTAGAAACGAGTGACAGATAGGCTCCTCCTAAGGATCCATTACCGATGTATACCATTTTAGCGTTTGGAAACTCTGGTATCATTCCTATTGCAATAGCGCTGCTTATATTTAGATACCTACCGAAGGCCCCACATATATAGACATTCTTGACGTCGAATACGCTTAGATACATCTTTTTCAGGAGAATTGATATTGCTGCACAAACTGACGACTTTGAGTCGATAATGTTGTATATATCCTTCTCTGTGACGATGATGTCCCTTTCTATACCAGTTTCACTAGCTGGGGCGATAATATATTCATATCCATCTACATCCTCCCTGATGTACTGCGACTTTAAATCTCTATAAAATTTGCCAAATATATCTATAGCACCACTTGTAAAGAGCTGTGCCACAAGATCTATATAGCCGGAGCCGCATATTCCAATAGGCTTCGCATCCCCTATAGTCGTATACATGGCTTTTAATGTAGCTGTATCTATGGTAATTGATTCAATGGCTCCAGTAACAGCTCTAACACCATGTCTTAATCCCCAGCCCTCGAAAGCAGGTCCTGCAGGTGCTGTTGTACCTATAAACCAGTGTTTACACCCAATAACCACCTCAGCATTGGTTCCAATGTCAATGAGTAGCGATGGTTCTTCCGAGAAGTTTATACCAGCTGTAATGATGTCTCCTATAACATCTCCACCAAGAAATCTACCGGAGCATGGAAGAACGTAAATACTGGCGTTAGCATTTACATTTACACCTAGATCTCTAGCATCTAATAAGTACGGCTTTGGATCTATCTTCACAGGCTCTCTAAAAGATTTTATAAGCGGGTATGGATTTTCACCAACAAAAAGAAAGGTCATAGCCGTATTTCCAGCTGCTGCAATCTCGTATATGTTTTGCGAATTGATGCTGAATCTTTTACATAGCCTCTGAATAAGTTCGTTAACAGTGTCAACCGCAGCCCTCTGAACTTCCTTTAAACTCTCGCTTCCTTCAATTGCTTTAGAGATTCTGGAAACCACATCTTCACCATATATGAGCTGTTTATTGAATTCCGATTCCACACCAACAATTTTGCCGGACATCACGTCTACCAATGCAGCAACGATTTTCGTCGTTCCAATATCTAAAGCAATGCCGTATAGTCCCTCAGCACCTTTAGTTTCGGGCAGAAAGTCAATTATTTTATTGGTGTGAAGATCTATCACTAGAGATCCTCCACTGCTAAGGGAGGCTCTAATCTTTCTAACAACATCTCCACTGACATGGAAGTTCAGAATATACTCCCTAGCTTTTGAAACATTATCTGTGTACTTTAAAACTATAGACGGCTCTAGGGGAACTTGTTTTGGCAGTGTTACATGGGAGAGGAGCTTTGCTTTTCCAATGAAACTTTCGGGAGGCACTATCACCTCAACATCACTTAAAACATTAGCCATGCAAGCTAATGCATATCCCCTCCTAATCTCATCCTCTTTAAGAAGAGCCTCGTCCTTAACTCTATGATTGATGTTTCCACTGATGACCAGCACCTTACACTTGCCACAAAGCCCCTTTCCGCCACAGACGCTCCTAATACCTATACCAGCCCTCCTAGCTGCTTCAAGAATTGTTGTTCCCTCTTCTACTTTAACTTCCACACCATATTGAGGAAATAGCACCTTGAATGTACTATTCGCAGACACTCTATCTCACCGCAGTTTTTGCTCCAGCTATAAATTTTTGACAGTACAGCACCTAGGGTAGACATTCATCCTTTAGGTGAAGCTCTTACTAAGTTAATATAGCGTATTATCACTGTGAAGAGCGGTCTTTAAATAATCTTTACTCTCAACTCTTAGTTAATTCTTTTAAATTTTCTAGGGTCCACACTTTTTC
>JANXEL010000011.1 GCA_025058535.1 Ignisphaera sp.
TCGATCTTATTGTTATCCTCATCGAAAATAAGCACAAGCTTCTCGCCATCACTAATATTTAGAAGAAGTCTTAATGCGGCAGGTATCGTTATGCGGCCTTTACTATCAACCTTTACAACGTCGCTAAATACTGGTATATGCATCACCTGGTTAGTTCATCCTCTTGGTGCCACCCATATAGTAATCTTACCTCCTCCAGTGATATCTAGGCTTATCCTAAGAGGTTTTTCGGGGCCAAAAGCAATGGTGCACTCGTCTGCAAGATCCAGAGCCTTTAGCAGAGCTTTAAGGTGATCAACACTGTATCTAGCCATAGCACTTCCAATGCTTGCCTCGAGAGATGTGAGCGGTTGGAACTGCTTTAGTACCGTTTCGTACGATGCAAGTTCACCACCTGCTATAACCTTTATGGAATTGTCCTCAGATGAGTACATTAATGCAATCTCGTCTCCAACTAACGACGAGTCTTTCAGAATGTTGACGAGCTCTGATGATGGAAGGGCGGCCACGATCTCAAGTCCAACATCTATAGAGCCTATGCCTTCAAATTCTACCTCTGAAAGAGGCACTAGATACTCTCTCTCGATATTCGATCTAACGTTAAAGACCCTGATATTAAGCTCTCTTGCACCCTCCATATACACTATCTCTATTTTATCCCTCTTTGTAGCCCTTCTAAAAGCTTTAACGAATTCGTCCCTATCAGCTACCACTCCGACCTCCCTATCAACGCTGTACTCTTCAAATGATGTAGCGGGCAGCTCAAATACTATCATGGAAACCTTATCTGGACTCAGAGCTTCGATGGAGAACCTCTCGGGAGATATCACTAGGGGCACCTGATCCACAATGCTTTTCAGGGCTATTGTAACCTTTTTAAACACTACACCAACAGGGTATACTACTTTAACACTCATAATAAAATTCCCAAATATGGTATAAGTTGTTTACAGAAATTTAAATTAGAAGCATCATAACGTATTTATAATAGAGTTTAGAGAGTAATTTTAGGTAGACGCAACATCATCAATAGTAATACATGAGATGACAGTATATGGTGAAAATCTCGGTCGGAACTGTAGTAGGCCACTACGTCGCTATAGAAGTGAAGGTGGAGGATGCAGTAGATATAATTAACGCCTTAAAGAAAGCTCTAAACAAGGGAGGCGATGATGTCAGCGATACCATTAGAATGATTCAATATTTTGATGTATTTTACAATATTATGCACAAAAAATTCAAAGAATATTTAACGCCTAGGAAGGATGTGAGTGATTTAATAAAAGGCAACGTACTAATTGATAGGATAAGGCTCATTAAGAAGGATAGTGGAAAATATGTTATTATAGTATTTGACAAGTCCGTATCTAAGGAAACTCTAGTGAATACATTAATTAATCTTGGATACGAGGTAGCAAATATGTGAATAACTCTCTATCTAGAGCTCTTTGAGGCTCTCCTACCTCTCTTTACAGCTAGCGAGGATTTAGATTGTGAAATTAAGCTGCTGTAGAGGTTATCTAGCAATCTCCTGGCTTCTCCAGCATCTATTTCATTCCTCACCAACCTATCCCAGATCTCACCACGGGTTATGAAAAATTCCAGCTCTAGCGGACTCAATTCTATATGTTCAACTTCTTCAACTTCCTCTTCAACTTGCTGTTTACCTGAAACTTCCTCTGTAATTGTTGGCTCTTCCTCATACATGTGGTGGACACCCTTTATACAACTGTGAATGACGGTGGTATTTAAGTAACCTTTGACAGTCCCTTTAAAGTTTTATGAAATCAACTTTAGATGAGCATCCTTAAATTGATTATACTATTTAAACCTTGGTTTTAAACGTATAACCAGAACGGAAAAGCTGAAGGTTGTTGACTATGGGTGGAAAGCAGAAAACAAGCCTATTCGTTGTAAAAAACGTCCAAGAGGAAGAGAAGGGAAAAGCTAAAAAGCCGAAACAGAGTAGTAAGTGATCTACTATAGCAGCTTAACTGAGGCCGTATACCAGTCACTATGATAAAATAGGTTTAGTTAAGGGTAGAAAAGATGGCTCATAGGAAAACAAGCGCACCTAAACGTGGCAGCCTTGGAGTGAGACCCAGAAAACGGGCCAGTGAATTCATACCCACTGTTAGGAGCTGGCCCAGTATCGATACCAGTAATCCAACACCTCTTGGTTTTCTAGGTTATAAAGTTGGCATGACGCACGCTATTGTAATTGACGACAGGCCGGGATCTCCTACGGAGGGTAGAGAGATATTTGTGCCAGTTACAATAGTGGAAACCCCATCCATGATACCCATTGCCCTAAGATTGTATGGTGTAAACAGTCGTGGAGGTTTAGGCGTCATAGGAGATATATGGATAGAGCCTCCAAAAGAGCTAGAGATATGGCGTCGCATATTGACATACAGGCCCACGCGTGGTATAGATGATAAAATTAGTAATATTAAGGGCAACATTGAATTGGTTAAGAGGGTGGGCCTAGTGTTGGCATCGAACGTTAAGGAGGTAGGAGGTTTAAGCAAGAAAGCTCCAGATATAATTGAGGTATGTATAGGTGGTGGTAATATGAGTGAGAGGTTAAATTATGCAGTGAATTTGCTGGGTAAACATTTAATGGTGGATCAAGTATTTCAAATGGGACAGTTTGTGGACATTATAAGTATAACTAAGGGTAAAGGATTCCAGGGGGTTGTAAAAAGATTTGGTGTTAAAGAGTTGCCTAAGTGGCATAAGCATAGAAAGGGGAGTAGAAGAATTGGCAGCAGAGGCCCAACAATAGGAGCACTATCAGAAGTGCCACAGCCAGGTCAAATGGGCTTTCACAGAAGGACGGACTACAATAAGAGGGTATTAATGATTGGCGAAAATGGTTATACTATTACACCAGCAGGAGGCTTTCCACACTACGGTATTGTTAAATCAAAATGGGTTATGCTCTGGGGGAGTATACCAGGAACTCCTAAACGTCCTGTTGTTTTAAGATGGCCTATAAGGCCACCTAAATGGAAGCCTAGTACAGCACCCCAGGTAGTCTACATCAATTTAGAGAGTAAAATAGCGGGGTAGATCTATGGAGGAAGACAAGTATCTGCTGATCTATCCTATTGAAAAGCGCCGAGCACCTCTATTCAACCTAAATGGTGATTTTCTAGAGTATCTAGAACTACCACTGCTTTTCAGCTATCCCATAAGGATTGATATTATAAGAAGGGCAGTGCATTCAGCACTCACTGCAAGGCTTCAGATAAAGGCACGGGATGTATTGGCGGGAAAGAGAAGAGTTGGAGAGTCGTGGGGAATAGGATACAGTGTCGCTAGAGTACCTAGACTAGATAATGGAAGGGCCGTACTATCCCCGAATGTTGTTGGTGGAAGGAGGCAGTTTGCACCAACAGTACTTGAGAAACTGCATGAAGAGATGAATAGAAAGGAGATGAAGCTAGCAATAATATCAGCCCTAGCCGCTCTTGCAGATAGAAACTTTGTAATAAAGCGAGGCTATGTATTACCAGATAAAGCAAAAACCTTACCAATAGTCGTAGTTAATGATTTCGAGAATCTAAGTACGACAAAGCAGGTAAGAGATTGTCTCAAAAGGTTAGAAATCTGGGATAACGTCTCACGGGCTCAGGAAAGAATTAGGATAAGAGCAGGTAGGGGTAAGGTGAGGGGTCGAAGATATATAACGCCTAAAAGCCTCCTCTTCATCGTTTCATCAACTAAGAGTCCAGTGGTTCAAGCAGTCCGCAACCTACCAGGGACTGACTACCTTACACCTGACAATTTAAACATATTAAAGCTGGCGCCCGGTGGATTGCCGGGTAGATTAGCTGTAGTATCCCAGAAAGCACTAGAACTTATAGAGAGAAGATACGTGGTTGAAAAACCATGAGCAATGAAGGTAGCCGTATAGATACATCCACACCAAACAGCAGAGCTCTAGTGAGCATCATTACAACAGAGAAAGCATACATTCTTGCAGAGAAGCACAACTACTTAACAATAAAAACCTATAGAAACATGAGCAAGAGACTAATAAAAGAGTTTATAGAGAAATCATACAATGTGAAGGTAGTTAAGGTAAATACCCTTATTGACAGAGACGGTTATAAAAAAGCATATGTGAAGCTGGCTCCTGAGAATAGAGCTCTGGATATTATTGAGAGGGCATCAAGGTAGCAGTTTTGACATACCCGATTACACTGTACGTGATGTATCTGCCGAGTGCTGATTGATGATGAGAGGATTCCCTAACTGATAAGCTCATCTAGTGCTAAATGGGGTTTCATGTTGAGTAAGAATACAAAGACACAATATGTTAACGTATTTATACTATGTAGTGAAGCTGATGTTATTGGAGAAATAAGTAAAGCCATGGATAGGTTGTGTGTAAATATTGCATGTACCTATAACATCACGCAGAGTAAGATCATAGACAGGTTCTTTTATGTAAGAATACATCCACTGGATACAGAAAAACTTGAGAATGTGAAAAAGAGTCTGCCTATGATTATTGAGGAATTCAGAGATTTCATATCTTGGTATAAAATTGAAACAGTAGAAGTAAGATAATCTTTCCTATTACTGCTAACTAATCATCTATCAGAATTCACTCTACTACTTGTAATTACTAATGCAAGGGACAGCACCGTCACTACAATTAGTGAAGGAACATGCACAGATAGTTCCTCATCATTTGTACTAATAACTATTGATATAAATAGTAGCACTATAACAATGTTAAACATGATTATCTTCTTCCTTAAATCCTCAAACACTAGGGAAACACCCTAACTTTACTTGACCCTCCTATGAGTCTCGATAAACCCCAGCTAATTGATGTGAGCAGCGATAGGAACATTACTGATGCGATTAGATCAACATACACTATTCTAGCAATCTCATTTAGAGCATCTGTAAAAAGAGGATTATTATTAGAAAACATTCGTTGTATAGTGCTATAGGTATACAATTCGCTAGGCTCTGTAGGCATCATACCATTTAATTCCATTTTTATTTCAACAGTATGGAATCCCCATGGCACATCTATAATATAGGTGCTCCCTACTAGATCGTACCAGTACCATCTATACGAATCAAATACATTTGTAGAAATAATAGTACCATCTACTACAATCTCCTTTATGCTATAGGCATCGACAAAAGATATATACAGATTTGAATCGTGATCTGAATTGATAGTAATTTTTATGAATTCATCTGTAAATATCTCTATTGAGATGTTGTTGACCGTTGGTGATACGTGGAGAGCTATTCCATTCTTATATGCTATTAAGCCCCGCACCAGAATGTCGACTTTGCATACATGAAGATAAAATTCCCTATAAACATTCTGAAGACACAAACTGTGCAAGCTAACATTACTTACATTAGTATAGAATTGGTGCCCTACTACATCAAAGTATAAAGTTGTGGGTGATGAAAGTAGCTTAGGGTTACTGACAAGAAGGATATAGTTGTTAGAGTAGAGTGGTAGTGGTCCCATATAACCTTCTGAAGGAGACTCGAAACCTATATAACCATCGTTAATCGGCTGACCAAACTCATTTACTATGGAACCGTAGACCATAGGCATTCCTAACGATGCGGATGGGGAATAGAGTAGAAGTTTGTAGAAACCATAATACAGAGGTAGCGCAATGTAGAATACAATTGCAAATGACAGTAGGAATGCTCCTGCGTTTCTGGCTATTCTAAAAGGTATTGCCATAAGCAGTATTCCAAGTGATGACAACATCCACACACCTTTATAGACTACTGTGGCGATTGAGTAGAGTAACATGCTAGAATGCAGGGATGCGAGAATTGGATTGATTATTAGAGTTGCAAGCCTATTTATCCCAGGTAGAAACCTGGCGAAAATCCCACTAAATATGCTAAACAGTAGGACTATCATACTTCTAAACGCAATTGTTGATTTTATTTGCAAGAAGAAAGCTTCCCAACTACCACCAGCTAGAGTTCTTATATAGTCAGCAAAATTCACTATAGTATTTAGAGATAGAGTTAATGCAGCTATAAAGAATGCATCCGTTATTAACCTAGGTCCCCATTTCTTCAGCCCTATAACGGGTATTGGTAAGGCATATATAAGTACACCCAGATAAAAAGTGAGTATCGATAGGTAGTATGCTATGAACAGTAGATGCATCCCCATCATCATATAGATAATTGGTGTGTTTAAGATAGTTGTGGTAGAGGTGGCTGTGGGTACACATTACCTAAAAAGGACGAAATGTACGTTATCAACCAAAATATCGATGTCCCTATAGCAACCCAAAATGCACCCCATATAGCATCTTCAATAAGCCCCTGGCCGATTCTTCTGGTCTTTCCCATAGGTATAGGAGATCCCTTAATAGCCCATCCTATAATCCATGTTAATAAAAAGAGGAGCCAGGACACCATTACAGTTCTATTTATCAAATCTTTTATTAGATCTATAACATCCATAAACATGTACCCACAGAAGGAAATGGGTTAATAAAGTGTTACTAAGAAAGCTATTTTCATGTAATTATCTGGCCAAGCGATACGCACGCAGCCTTATTTTAATTTTCACTTCCATTTAAAGTTGACCTCTTAATTTAAGCAACTTTAGGTAGGATGAGTACTATACATCTAGGTATTTCAAGCAAGACTGCTGCAGCCTCTTTGTAGTCTATTTAAGAGAGAACACTAAAATTAGTTAGACATGCATCTCTGATGAAAAATGCAAAAGTCCCTCAAAGTAGGTAGGTGAGAAGCTGAAACACTATGTAGGATCACCTTTTTACTCATCACTTACTACTCCAGTATTTATGCGTTCTTAAAAATATCTTTTCCTGTTCAACTACATTATAGATGAGAGAGTCTAAATCATTGGATTTAGCCAGCACACGCTTTGCCGTCTCTATACCTATGCCACGCCCTCGTAAAGCTATTATTCCAGCAATACCACTTTCCATGATAAAATTGATCTCCTTACCAACTCTTTCAGCAAGATTCTTTTCTTCAGGGTTCAACTTTGATGCATCAATGACGTTCTTCAGCTTGTCTAGCACATTCTTCACCACATCTACAGGCTTATCGTCAATCATCACCAGTGCTCTAGATCCGCACTTTTGACATGTTACATGACATTCGAATATGTTGTGGCATTTATTAATGTACTCAGAAATATTTACAGTTATTACATTATAGCACAGTGAACAGAGCATCCTTACATTATTATGAATCAGCCTTCTTTTAGCAATTTCAACGAGCATCTCTCTTGGCATGATAGATTGTTTTACTATATGTCCGATCGATCCTAGAGATGAGATTTCTAGTAGGAAAGGCGAAGCTTTTAATGTGCTAATGATTTTTATCTTTCTTTTCCTTATAGCTATCTCCTCCAGAAATTTTTCTAGAGATTTTATATCTATTTTTTCTACAAACAGCTCTCTTAGGGCCTCATCAGATAGTATGGGTATGTTGAAAAGTGTTGATGCAATTCGCTTAACTTCGGATAAATCACTATCCTTACTGATCACACCAAATCTTTTAGCAACCTCAATTAGTCTTTTCTTGAATATTGATGTATTGATGAGCTCTGCACTGACAACTTCTTTTAGGCTCTTATTATTGGCGTATTGGCAAAGGCTCTGCAACACCTTAATAACATCACTAGGTTTTATTTGGGTCCCTGTAAGTATTACGGAACCAATTTGATGCGCTCTGTATGATGTGTTAACGCCAAGAACGTTTCTAAAAATGTTGCTAATTGCTAGTGAGAATGCCTCTGAACCTTTTGTACCTAGGCAGTGATAGAATGCGACAATGCTTCTATTCAATTCACCTGAATTGTGCAACTCTACAACGAATACATCATCACGTGGATGAACTCTACAAAACCTCTCTCTATTTTCCTTAAGAAACTGTTCAACATCATCATTGATTGAATACTCATTCCTCAGTCTCTCTAGACAGTAATCTGTGGAGCAGTCGCAGAACCTTCTTATGAACGAGCACACCTCCCGGGCAACATTCCTGTGAACAGGAATGTTGTCTCCCACCCATTTTGGTAGGATGGCGGTGTCTGAGGCTGATGGTGGCGAAAGCCAGACAACTCTATTAGCCAGCTCTATATCTTCTATTTTCCATGCTCTTCCTGCTAGTATTAATATATCATCTTCATTACAGGTTGCCACAAAGTCCTCGTCAAGAATGCCAATAACTTCATTATTTAGTATAGACCTTGCTTCAACATGATTTGTATCAGGAATCATGTTAGTAGTTAAATAATACAATAGACCTCTCTTTGTTGGGCTACATTCGTAATTCCTACACTTGAGAAGATTGATTGAGGTCAAGAAGTCGATCACGGATTTCAGTTTTTCAGTGGTTAGTGATGAAAATATGGACGTTCCTGTTAATATGCCGTGAACGTCCTCGAGTTTTATGGATCCCCTCTCTATAGCCATACCTATAACTTGGTGTGCTAAAACATCGAGAGGCTCAGTGTGTATATTTATGGGTTCTAATGTTCTATTCATAGCTCTTTTAGCTATGATCACGGATTCTATGAGCTCCGTAACAATCGGAGGAACGACTATGGCACCCCTGGATACATCCTCCTCTCTGTGGCCAGCCCTTCCAATTCTTTGAAGAAGTTTTATAGCCTGTCTGGGAGATAGATATTGTACTACAAAGTCTATTCCACCGACATCTATACCCAACTCGAGACTCGATGTGGAGACAGCGATCTTTATTTCTCCCTTCTTAAACATTCTTTCAGTATGTTCTCTTAGATCTCGAGAAAGGGAGCCGTGATGCACACCAACGTTACTGTTTAAATTGAAGGCTCTTCCTAATGCAAATCCTATCTCTTCAGCTGTTACACGGGTGTTAGCAAAAATAAGAACCTGATTATTTGCGTGGATAAGATCCCTCACAATCTCTATAGCAAAATTTGTGTCAAAAGAGCCCTCTTGATAGGTCCTATCCGATAGTAGAACCTCTATTGAGTACTGTTTAGGAACGGGTGCCGAAACCACTTCAAATCTTCTATAGTTAAATAGATGTTTTGCAACAGTATCGATATCCTTAACAGGTGAGGATATAGCAATTCTTCTAACATGTTTACCAAGGAGAGAATCTATTCTCTCCAATGATACAATGAGTTCAGAACCTCTCTCACTTGAAATTATTTCTTGCAGCTCATCTACCACAATGGCGTAAAGGTGTTTGAGAAGCTCTCTGAATTCATGTTTAACTAGGAGAACTTGAAGACTCTCTGGCGTTGTTAGAAGAACTGATGGTGGATTCTCCATAATCTTCCTTCTCAAATGATACGATGTGTCGCCATGCCATACATCAACAGATAGATTGAATATTGAAGCTATATTTCTTATTCGTCCAGCTAAATCTCTATTTAGAGCTCTTAGAGGTGTTATGTAAATTGCTAAGATGCCTTTTTCAGCAGGCCTTTGGTGAGAGATCTTCAAGAACAATGGTACAATAACGGCCTCGGTTTTTCCGCTTCCTGTAGGTGCTGAGACTACAACATCTATTTCGGAGTCAATAATTTTAGAAATAGAATGTTGCTGAATCTGTGTAAGTCTGTTAAATCCAAGCTTTCTAAATACATTCATTATAGCTTCTTCTCTGCTTCCATATAAGTTCACTAAGTACGACCCCTCATACTACTTGTTACGATATAGAGAGCCCTTACTAACTTACTAATTTTCACTAGCGCGGTTGAAACCCTTATATTGTTTGTTCCCAACAACTACTGTAATGAGTAGATAATTGTGTGCACAGCATTTATTAAATTTTAAGCCAAGTTATCTAATGAAGTATCACTAGAGAATTTAGTATTAGATGTGTAGAGCAGGTGCAAGTGATGAACAGAAATGCTATTAGAAGTTTCACCACTTTTCTCTACACAAAGCTATACGTAGTTATATACGGGTTGATACTCCTCATCATATCACAATCTATACCAACATCTCTAAATACGTACACGCTGATCTTTTTACGAAATCCTGTAACGTATTTGATGTCATTCACACTCGAGCTAACATCACTGATTGGAAAATACGTTACAAGTGTTATCATGATTATACCACTGCTACTAGTTGAAATCAATAGGATTCTTTCCTGCTGCAAACTACACATTCTGTATTTAGAAATACTGATATTCTTTCTAATCACAGGCAACATAGTGTTTACATTCATGTACACTATCCTAGCACTACTATTAACTAAACCCCTGAGATCGTTTCTCCCAATTGACGGTAAGTGTGGTGAGATGGACAGAGATAGAGGTAGGCAGCACAGTTATGCAGAAAAAGTTGATATTGAAAGAGATAAGAGCAAGAGGTATGCCATGATGCTCATATCAATGGGTACGTCTATTCTTACCTGCATAGCTTTAACCATAATCTTTAGGATCAACATCTTCATAATTTCCATACTCACTTACATAATTGCGATCATGGTAGCCTATACACATAGTCGTAGTTGCTGTAACTCTGCTACAACTGTGGCCCTAATCAGCGAAGCGATAATAACTGGTGTGCCACCATATGGAATAATCTCTCGCCTTCAGTGCTGATCATATAGTGTATGAGAGCCTTTGGAAATACCGTGGTGCTTCCTTAAGCTGTACATCGTGTTTTGTACTGCTTATGAGAATAGACTCAGCGGCTCAAAGGTTTACCACCATTCCTCCATCACAAATGTTTTTGAAATAGGCTGCAACTCTAGATCAACATCACTCTAGCGAAACGAATTTAGCATTACATGAAGCGCTGAACGTAGGTAAGCTAAAGGTTGTGTAGTTATATGCTAGATTACTGATACCATTGTTGGTGGGCTGGAGTATTGAGAGTGAGGAGTGTAAATAAAATTTATAAGCTTATACCTGTAATCTAGCTCCTAGCTCCAAAATTTATTGTGTGGGCTCTATGAGTAAACAGTGCTTTGAACTGTCGGCTGAGTGGAAGAAGTACAGATATAGGAATAGGACGTTAGAGGAGCTCGTAGACATGCCCATGGATGATTTAGTGAAACTGCTGCCGGCCAGGGCTAGGAGGAGTCTTAGCCGAGGTTTCTCACCCAGACAGAGAAGGCTGCTGGAGAAGGTCATAGAGGCCCGGCAGAAACTCTTGAGTGAATGTAAGGAGACTATAGTGAAGACTCATGTAAGAAACATGGTAATACTGCCAATTATGGTAGGGCTAACAATATCAGTTTACAATGGTAAAGAATTCGTGCCAGTAAGAATCGTACCTGAAATGATAGGACACTACCTAGGGGAATTTGCAGTAACGACGAAACAGGTGAAGCACGGAGAACCCGGGCTCAAAGCAACCAGAAGCACCTTGTTCGTAGCCCTTAAATAGCTATGCTGCACCCGGCTAATCATATGTAATGAGGTTTGGGGGATTGATATGGGCAAGAGAATACTATCTCAGAGAATGGGTCGAGGAACCCAGGTATTTAGAAGTCCTGGACATATGAGGACCGCACCTGTAAGATATCCTCCTTTCACTGATGCAGCTAAACGTGGAGTAGTTGTTGATATATTTCACGAACCCGGACGCAGTGCACCCATAGCATTAATAAAGCTTGAAGATGGTGGCGAATTTTACAATATGGCAGTTGAGGGGCTAAAAGTAGGACAGGTCGTAGAAATAGGGGCCAATGCTTCACCCAACATCGGAAATGTTGTTGTATTGAGGAATATTCCTGAGGGTACTAGAATAAGCAATATAGAACTAAGGCCGGGGGATGGTGGAAGGCTTGCTAGGAGTGGGGGCTCTTATGCAATACTAATAGGTAAATCATCTACTCATGCAGTTGTTACGCTTCCTAGCGGGAGGCAAAAATCTATACTACTTGATGCACGTGCAACGATAGGAGTAATAGCAGGTGGTGGTAGGCTTGAAAAACCTCTACTTAAGGCAGGCAATTCGTACTATAAGTGGAGAGCCAAGGCAAGAAAATGGCCAAGGGTTAGAGGCGTGGCTATGAATGCTGTGGATCATCCTCATGGAGGAGGTTCACATCAAAGTGAATCTAAGTCTACAACTGTATCTAGAAGAGCGCCACCTGGTAGGAAGGTGGGACATATAGCAGCTAGGAGGACTGGTAGAAGGAAAGGCGCACATTAGGAGATTTATAAACCATAGAATTTTCTCAGCATTCTCTCGACAGATTCGTATCCTTCATTAATAGTCTCAAGCACCTTTGTTCTATACTCCAATTCAGCTTCGATATCATCTCTTACAAGTCTTCTAGCAAGCCTTTTCAATGTGTAACTATTCATTATCAGATTACTATCAATGTTGTATATTTCCCTCCATCCACTATCAATGCGTTCATATATTTTCCACACCCTTCTCTCAATTTTATGGCCCATCCTTACTCTTGATATAAGTACTACTAAAGCGGTATTCAGTGACAGCATGTGGTATAGGTCCTGCGGTAAGAGATTCCTTAAAGCCATTTCATATTCATCCGATGTTGATGCATGAAAAGTTGTAGCAGAGCCTGAGCCAGATGCAGCAGCTCTTACAAGTGCTGCTATTTCACGACCTCTAACTTCACCAACAACTAATATGTCAGGTCTATACCTAAGTGCTGTAAAGCATCTTTGCAGCATGTCCTCTGAAGTCTCACCGTAAAATTGTATAAATCTCAATCTCATAGGAAGACGTATTTCAGGTATATCTTGAACCACAATTACTTTCCAGTTTGGATTACTGAGCTGTAGCACAGCATTTAGTAATGTAGTCTTTCCCGATCCACTTCCACCTATTATTGAATAGAACATTTTCGCGTCATTGATAAGCCAGAGTAGCGCAGCTATCTGAGTTTCTATCACACCCCTCTTTATAAGTTTGAGAATATCTACTGGTACATTGGGAAGTTTCCTTATACTAAATGTTGGACTATGGGTGATAGGCTCACCAAGTGTTGCTGCAATCCTATATCCCTCGGCTAAAGCAGCGTGAAGCTCCGGTTTAACTAGTGAAACAGCCTTACCACTCTTTATTGCAAGCCTCTCAAGGTAGCTCCTCACCTCCTCCTCACTAGCAAACTGGATGTTTGTAGTCAAGGCTTCATAGCTAAGAAAATCCCTATGAACAACTGTAACAGGTTTTCTCCAATCAGAGAGTTCTATGTCCTCAATGTCAGGATCTCTTATAACAGGGTCTAGAATACCATAGCCGAAGGAATCCCTAATAACATAGTAAAGCAGATTGTTATAATATTTATGAAATTCCTCTTCAAATCCAAAATTGAGAGCAATATTTTCAATAGCTTTTTTCAAATCTTCAATACTGTGTATTATGAAATAGGAGGTGTACAGGTAATCCATTATTGTGCTGTACAGTTTTTGGCCCACGTCATCTAAGTGAGGTTCTATAACAATATACCTAGCGGTTCCATATTTATCGATGCATATTATTACGTTAGCGTTATCTATATTGTAGCTTCTGAGAATCTCTAGACATAAGTCATCTACACCCTCCGTATATATTCTCCGGACACTCTTCTTAATAGCAAGACTCCTACCATTTCGATAGAGGTAAGGTTTCCTAAAGATACTAAATTTCATGACCCCTATAGAAAGGGCTTTAATAAAGGTTACGGTCATATTAAAATTGGTCATATTAAAATTCAGCATTTCCGGCTCTCTTCATCGAAGTAACTCGAAAGACCCTCTGGTCATCATTTTTATATTGTTGGTAGCCGGGCGGGGATTCGAACCCCGGTCACGGGGGCTCTTCCCGGTCGCCGTTGCCCGAATTTACGCATACTATTTAGTGGATTTTAAGCTCTTACTATCATCACAGATAGTGGTGCTGAAATAGTCGTATTGTTTAGTCAGTTTCATTATCCGTGGATTGGGTGGTGGGAACTGCTGAGAACTAAAAAGCGGGGCAACGGCGACCGTGTCCAAAGCCCCGCATCCTTGGCCGCTAGACGACCCGGCTGCACAATAAGTTAGAGGGTCTGAGTAACCTTATAAGTATTGATGTCCATAACAATCCTCTTTATATCCCTGCTAAAGTTTCTCATTACATTCGCTCCTTTGTGGAGGAATCTACGGCATAAGCAATAGGTTTATAAAAGTGAAAGTTGTAAGAAAATAGTGTGATTGAAAAATGATGATTCCTAGACCAGGCTGAGCGCATTTGATGAAGAGTCTCCGAGTGCTGAAACCATATTGCTGTACTGTGGAAGTTACTAACGTGATTTTGCTGTAAAAAATTCATCTCCAGGGTCTTGAGTATAAAATGACTATAATCTATGATGTTTGAAATGCAATGCTTGTTCTAATTCACTTTTCTGGCGCTTTAGGTACTCTATTAGACCTCCGGCCTTCAGGATGTCAAGAGCCATTCCCGTGATGCCTTTGCACTTGATTACACGGTTCCCAATAGCGACCTCACCGCTCTCAACATTAACTTTGATTACCTCACCTACATCTACTTCCTTAGTTATGTCGTGACATACTATGACGGGAAGACCATTGTTTATAGCATTTCTATAGAATATTCTTGCAAAGGACTCTGCTAAGATGGCTTTAATACCCGCTGCTTTAATTGCTATAGCGGCTTGCTCTCTAGAAGAGCCCATGCCAAACACTCTACCAGCTACAATGATTGCTCCCTTTGCCTTCTTATGAAATTCAGGATCTATGGGTTCGAATACATGTTGAGCCAGATACTCTGGATCTGTATACTTTAGATGCTTAGCTGGTATAATGACATCGGTATCTATTTTATCTCCGAGTTTAATTACACGGCCCTCAATAATCACATCAAATCACCTGGTTCAGCTATTTTACCCAAGACGGCTGTTGCAGCAGCTATAGAGGGTCCAGAGAGGTATATTTTTGCATGTGGACTACCCATTCTGCCAATAAAGTTTCTATTTGATGTTGATACAACAACCTCATTTGGAGCTGCAATACCGAAATGCCCACCTATGCAGGGACCGCAAGTACCGTAGGTTACTATACATCCAGCTTCTACAATACTCTGTATATAGCCGAGCTCCATGGCTTTTTTGAATACGTCCCAGGAAGCTGGAACAACTATACACCGAGTCTTTACTTTTCTACCTTTTAGTATTTTTGCAGCAATTTCGAGATCGCTCAACCTACCATTCGTACAGGAGCCCATGAATACATAGTCTACATCAATACCAGAAACCTCTCTAACACTTTTAACATTATCAACGCTGTGTGGTGCTGAAACTAGGAGATCTACCTTATCGAGCTCTACGGTATGCTCATCAATATACTCGGCATCATCATCAGGCAGAACGCTTCCCGGTACTACCCCTCTCACACTTCTTATATAATCAATGGTGACCTCATCTGGTACAAACATCAGTGCATCAGCATTCATTTCAATACCCATGTTGGCAACAGTTGCTCTGTAATCCATTGGAAAACTATTCGGCTCTTCAACGAAGATCTCTATAGATAAACCATTGAAGTAGTCAGCCTTAAATACCCTCAAAATTTCTAAAGCTACATCTTTTCCCGTTACCCACCCTTTCAACCTTCCACTTAAAGCAATCTTAAATGGGTACGGAACCGTCATCCAGGTTCTCCCAGTAATAATCACAGCAGCAACATCACTTGCGCCCATACCCTGTGAAAAAGCACCTAGAGCGCCGGATGTGGTTGTATGGCTATCGGCAGCTACTACAACATCTCCAGGTAGAACGTATTTTTCCAAAAGAATTTGGTGAAGTATTCCGTAACCGATATCGTGGAAGCTTTCAATACTATAGGTCTTGACAAATTTTCTTATATATTGTTGTATCTCAGCACTTCTAACATCAGGAGGAGGGGCAAGGTGATCAAATGCTATAACGAGGGAGCGTGTATTGCGAGTCTTCGATGTACCGATCTTTTCTATTACTTCTATAACATGATATCCGGTCAAATCGTGAAATGCAACAATATCAACCTTAGTCTCAATCACATCACCTGGTGAAATAGGCTTACCTGATGCTCTACTTAAAATCTTTTCAGTTAGTGTTTTACTCACTTTTACCACCTAATCCCTTAACATGGATATGTAAAGCCCGGGCATCGATTAAGATATGGTGATGCAGATGTTGAAATATAAGTAGATATGCTCCATGATGTAATAGGGATATTGTGCATGTTAATTTAATAGATAGAGTGGTAAAGAGCTCAAATCTGATAATTTATCAGGAGAAGCTATAAAATGATTGAAGTATTTAGAGAAGAATAATTCTATCTCTATTCTTCCTACATAAGTGATTACAAATTAAGTTTGATCAATGCATTGAAGCTTGATATATCTCATGGAGATAAAACTGATAGTTAAGACGGTTTCATTAACGGAATTTTTAAATAATTTAAAATTAAAACGTAGTTGAGAGAAATCATTTTGCTATGTAATTTGCGTGATCTAAATTAATACTAAAAGTGGTAGGGATGGATGGAATGCACTCTGCCTAACTAAGATAATTACTGGTACACTTGGAAATATCTATAGAGTGTCTAGGTTTGGTTGAATTTGATCCGTATACAGTATACCTTAATGAAACGGTGTGCATTATTTTAAGAGCTTCTTTAATTTCAGCTAACAGTCGTTCATCTTCTACATCATCTATCGATATACTCTTCACCCTTTGATGCGGTACTGGTTCCGTGCACACAACATCGTTCAGTATTATATAGTTTACCTCACCAGCTAGACCTATTCCCTGACTGAGAAATCTATATAGTTCACTACAATTTTTAAACAATACAGAATTTTCTATTCCAGCTATCCCTCTTATAATTAGACCTACAATGAAATCGTTAAGTCTACCTACTATTAAAATCCTACTCTCTCTTTTCAGATGCACTGGCTATAGCCTCATCAAGCTTCTTTAGAAACTCTTCCACAAAAACTCTAGCCTCCTCTATGGTTGATACTAAGACTTCGAGAGGATTAACAGAGCCGTCCGTCCGGATAACCACTTCAGGATAGGACACGATAGGATGTTCAAGGATGTAAGCTGAGTATACAACGCCAGGCTTTTTTAGTGCCAGTTTTGTTATTAGATTGGGAAGCGAGTGTTTGTCTTCATCGTATATGATAAATCTGAGTTCTCTGTCGGAGATCTTTTTCAACTCTACATTTATACCCAAACAACATCACCATATCCACTACGTCTACCTTGTGTTTCCATCTAGTTCGTAAGAACTGTAGATGAGTAGTGACCTTATAAGGATTCACCGTGCTCACTGAATTGCTGCATGAGAATTTTTAAGGCCTCTTGCCACGGCATTTTAAGTTCGAGTTCTTCAGAGATAATGCTTTTATCCTTTAGTAAGGTCACCAGTTCATCTATGTGCACACTAAGTAGTGATGAAGCGGCTACTAACAGCTTTCTAAGACTATATGGATAGCGTCCATGTGGAAGCTTCTCCATCGCTGCTGCAACGTGTTTAGCATACTCTATGACTGTATCAAGATCTAGGTCTACGTAGAGGGTTGCCATATATTCTCTAGGGTCGACTTTTAGAGAGTACCTCAGAACCTCTGCAAGAACATCTATAGGGACAGTTTTTCTGAGTATTTTGGCAAGGTCATCGGCTCTTATGCCTTTCCGTGGATTGAGCCTCTTCGTATTCATATAGGACTCTATGTATTCTCTGATTTTGTTTATGGATGATTGCACATTAGGTTCAAGACCTATAACCTTAAAAACTAATTTGTTGTGCTTAAATTCGGCAATAAGCTCGGTTTCAAGGGATAGTTCCTCATCTATTTTCTCGAGGAGATCCAAGCATACTGTAGGATTTGGGCAATTATATGAGAAAATTCTCTCTATATAGATGCTCTTACCACCAGGCACCACTACTTCCCCTTTACAAGCATATAATCCACCGAAAGTTTTCTGTTCTCGGTATTGTTGCATTTTGTGCACTTCAAGAAATCTCCAGTTTTAATCAACTGAGAGCCGCATTTTGAGCAATAAGCAAGTATCACGCCAAGCCTTGGATCTTTCATTGATACAATGTATGGTATGTAGCTATTGAGTATTTTCACCTTTACAAAGTCGCCGAGCTTAATGAAATCGTAAAGGTTTTGCGCTCTTGACTCCATTACTTGTGATATGTGGAGAATGCCTGTAAAGGTGTGCTTAAATGTTGTTGTTACATCATAACCAATGATTCTTATTGTAGCCATCTCATCTCTTATCCTATCAACAACGCCGATGACAATATCACCGGATTTCGGTCTCTTTGGATTCTTTGCGGGTTTGATGTATATCCTCCTATTGACTACGTCATATATAGGGATACCTATCGTGTTCGCACGCACTACACCATCTAATGTATAGACACCTTCAAATGGCATGAACTCTTCTTCTACACAAAGTGCTTCTCCGGGCACTACAATGCTATTCATGTTTAAGGCACCTTATTTCACGAACCGATATATAGAGACTTTAAATCTATGGATACGTTTTACGTGGTCCTCATATGTTGCATGAATAGACATGTTGCCAGTGTATATGAGTTGCGCTGCGTAACCCTTTCTACAGGCTAGCTTGGTTATAAGTTTATGTGAATCGAGACTGTGTTTGTGTATTGAATAAATATTTGAGGGTGCAATCTCAAATGCTTTTTCAAGGAATTGAAGATCTCTTCCCCGCCTATGCACACCAAAGGGAGGGTTCATAACGATAGTGTCTATGGATCTGAGAGTAAGCCTCTTCACATCACAACATATGTAATGAATTGATTGAGCACTGCGGATACCATCTAAAAATTCTCGTGCAGTATGTAGTGCATTGATATCTATATCTATACAGAACACCTCCCTAGCACCAAGAAGAAAGGCTCCATAGCTTAGGATGCCGGTGCCGCATCCTAAATCAACAATAACTTTATCTTCAATATCGCCATAGATATAAGCGTTCCACAGAAGTTCACTTGCTATAGAACTATCACACACATATTGCTCTAGTTGTCTGATGGGTATTTTAAAGGATGGGGCTTCTGAGATTGCTATTTCAAGCTCTCTCTTACTCCTCACCATGGATATACGTACCTGTTTGTGTCACCATTGAGTACTGCAAATGCCTCACCGATTGTTAGAATCGGTTTGTCAAAATCATTAAAATCAAACACTAGATAGGGGCATGAAGTCACAACTATTGCATCGAAGTTACTATCAGCACCTACATTTATCAAGGTCTCTCTATCTAGCTTGAGGGCTTTTAGGATGTGATACTCTCTATTGCTAGCTCCAAGCAGTTTAGTTAGTTGAACTAACAGATTTTCTCTATTTTGACCGTAGAAACCATCTATTATAAGCCATCTTTTTGCATTAGCAGCTTGAAAAATCTTCCACATTCTAATCTTTACCATTTTTTCAGCTTCTTTACTGGGATCCCATAAGCTATAGCTATATGGATCTAAGCACAAAATCTTTGAAGAACTGCTGGAAAAACCCTTCCTATACTCAAATAGAGCCTGGGTTATGCAGTGGAACTTCCCACCGCTAACAACAACAAGCACATCACAATTTTCACTCGCTACAGGATAGCAGCCCATAACAACACCTCTAAAGGTACATTTACATCTTTCAATAGCGCTACAAATAGATTTAACTAAATTAATGTGTTGAGGCGAGGCTGCTAAGCACAACTTAACATTTTCTTCGAGACACAGGCTTCCAATAGCTCCCAAGATTCTCGACAAATCTGCGCCAGTGTATTCTACCGGTATAAATAATACATCAGCATTATATGCTTGGTAGGGATACGGTGTATGACCAAAGTGAACTATCAGTTGAGCATTTACACTCTTAGCCCCATATTCATCGACAAGACACGAGCCATATGATGGGTTAGCTGAAATGAACACCTCTACATCTCTACCTAGCAATACTCTAATCCTATCCGTAATAAATCTAGTGCATCGCTGAAAGCCTTCAGGCAATTGTATGTAGATTCTCCTTACATCTCTTGATCTTATGGTATCGACAATCTTCTCTATTTCAAAATCAAAACTCTCACAGAATTCCATATTATACTGCATCACTCAAGAGGTTCTATATCTATACTGCACTTAACTGGTAATTTGGTTGATGCCCTCCTAAGTGCCTCCTTTAGTATCTCAATGTGCTGTTTGTAGCCTAAAACCTCTATAACTTCATCCCACGGATTAACAACACTACCAACGCCAACAGGCTTTCCAAAGGCTCTTCTCATACCTTCCTGTAGCCTGTCAGCTCCTGCAAAAGCCATCATTTTATGCTCTCTTAAAACTTGGTGGGGGTATTTTCTCACAATTAATATGAAATTCTGCTCGTTAATTTCAGTACTCAGGAATTTGTGAGCCATAACCCTTGCTGCTTCCAATGCATTATGTCTCACAATCCCTCTCTCTAGAGCTTTAAGCACGAGCCTTACTTCGGGATTGAGTTTCGTATTGCCCATGACAAACTTCGTTATTTTAGGTGGTGGCACTCCATGTATGTACTCTCTTCGTGTGTACGGAGGCTTTTGCTGATGAGTATAGCACTTAGCTGGTTTCAAAGGCATTCTACTCACCACTTTGGTTTAGATTAACCTACGCACCCTCCTTTTTAATTTTACTGCATATTCTCCTTATAAATGTTATCATGAGGCCCGCCTCACTTCTCGATAACAGAGTTCTTCTATTTAAGCGCCTAAATAATGTGATGAAGAGCCTTTTTTGCAGTTCGTTACTTGAAATTAATGATGCAAGTTCATCAACGTATCTGTCCAGAATGCGCAGTTGCTCCTCATCAACCTTATCAATTTTATCTAATACACTATCTTTTTTGAATGCTTTGTAGAGCACGTATAGGACTATTCCTACGGCATGGCTGAGATTTAGTATAGGGTACTCAGGATTTGATGCTATATGCACCAGAATATCACATTTTGAAATCTCGTTACGAGTCAGTCCAACACTTTCACGCCCAAATACAACAGCAACACTTCCATATCTGACAGCCGTATCGGCAAAATCATTCAATTCTATAGCTCTTCTAAGAAGATCTGTGCCCTCGACACTAACAACACCCGAGGTGCAAGCTGAGATAGCAGCACCTCTTAGAGCGTCGTCCAAACTTTCGTAGATCCTAACTTTACCGCTGTACAAATAATCAGCACCATTGGCAGCAAATCTCCTTACTTCTTCAGACCAAGGATCTATCTGTGGGTTAACGATTGCAAGTTCATCTACATTAAAATTCTTACAGAGCCTTACAATAAAACCCATGTTTATCTCACCTTCAATACCCACAACAACAACCTTCAGCATAGCTAGCACCTTACTACTGCAGAGCATATAGTTTCGTAGAAGAATACATTGCACTCACGTATTTCAATATCATTACACGTGTTAAGCGCCACATCTAAAATTTTCAGCAGGTTCTGGGCTGATGATAAGATGAACGTAATTGTACAGAGATTCTTTATGCATATACGTGTAGCATCGGTAAAGAACTCCCTCCAAACTACAGTACCATCACTTCCACCGCTCCATGCAATTCCAATATCATTAAATTCTTCAACAGGTAGGTAGGGGGGATTGAAGAACACAATAGAAGTAAACGAACTTCTGAAACACTGTGCTGAATTACATTGAACAACATCCACATGCATATCTAGACTGTTTCTCTTCACTGAACTCCATGAGGCACTGACTGCGCAAGGTGATATGTCGGTCAATACTCCGTATAGTCGATGATTTGTGTGAGTGAGCAGATAAATGCTGACATAGCCACTCCCACTACCTACTTCTACAAATACTCCTCTATGTGTATCACATAGCTCCTCCAAGTAGCTCTCTACGGTTTTAGCCAGTACATAGCTATCTTCAGCCGGTTCATATACATGCTCATTTGCTAGAATTACCAGGTCACCTATAATCAATTCCTTTTCTTTAGATCTGCATACATATCCACCAGCTTCATTAGGTCCTCTACCGTGAGCTGTCCTACCCGCTTTCTCCATATATCACCTTCCACTTCTATTCTATTATCTAGCTTCTTATCGAGACAGTAGGTGAGAGCCTTGGAAACAAGTTTACGCTTATAGCTAAATAAACATTTTGTCAGATACTCGATACTCTCCACGTACTGATTGTATTCATTCTTGCGCTTAAGAACTATGATAGCGGATGATACTCGAGGGGGAGGTACAAAAAGAGTAGAGGGGATTACTCTCAGCACATCCACGTCAAACATCATTTGCATTAGTATTGAAAGTTTTCCATAATTTTTGGTGCCAGGCTTAGAAACAATTCTCTCAGCAACATCTTTTTGCACAGTTAATAAGGCACATGGTATACTACTGTGTGCCAACGCTAGTAGCAAATTCGATGTGATGTGATACGGAATATTCCCAGCAGCTAGATCTACGCCCCTCATAGATGTTAGTAGAGGTATTGCATCACCTATTAAAACCTCTACATTGCTATAAGTCTTCTTAATTTCTTGAAGAATAGGAGCGAACCTATGATCGATTTCCACAGCAACTATCAGTGCATTTATGTTTTCATGTACTAAAAACTGCGTTAGATTTCCAATACCAGCACCAATTTCAATGATTACCGCCGACCTCCTATTCGATACCAATTCGCTCGCTTTTTTAGCAATGAATCTCAAAACCTTTGGATCTGTTAACAGTATTTGACTAAGCCTACTTTTGAGCCTTATATTGTATTCTTTAAGCTTAATTCTCATCCATTTTATCAAATCTCTGCGTGAGTTCGGTAAATCTTTACCAAGGTTCAAAGTATCCAACTCTTTCATAAAGAAATTCCAAATATCCGAGATATTTCATGTCAGGACTCAATGGATATGGATTCACAAATAGATAGTACTTCTCAGTCCTCTGCAGCTCAACTATAATTCTATCAACAAACATCTTCACAGGATCGTTTATTTTTAAACGCTTCTTTATATCATCAAAACTTTCAAATTTCTTCTTCCTTCTCTCCTCGAGTATAAGGGCTAGTGTCTTCTTACCTACACCAGGTAGAAGCTCCAAGCTATGGAGCCTAATGTTTATAGCCTCAGCTATATTCAGAAACTCTGAGAACACCCTCTCTTTTTCTTCGACTATCTGTTTTACATACTTGGCAGCATTCTCCTTAGCTATTGAAGTTAAATCCTCGTAAGAAAGCCTATCAAATACTCTGTGACCTGGCATGTCAGGGGTAAGCGATAACGGTACACGTTCTCCAATAATAATTGTGGCACCTCTTAATGGTATTATCTCGACAAGTGAAAAGAATTTTGTACCTATTCCCTGTGCTACAGGTGAGGATCTGTGAAAAGTATGTTTATCGTACGGGTTACCCATAGGCATATAGTCGAGAACTAAAGCGAATTCATCCGGTATTTCCGTTTTCCTCCTGTGTTTAGGTCTCACTCAACTTCACCCCATAAAATGTCTCTCACATAGGATTTGCTTTCGGTCTATAGAGTGTTTTATCTAATCTATTCCTGTTGGCAATTTTGGTTAATGGCATCTAGAATCTTATTTAGGATAGAATCATCAGGTATTGTTTCTTCAAAGGTAAGGAGAATTCTGAGCTCATCTAAATTTCTAGGTAAAATATTTAGTATCATCGATATTGTTGTATCCTTTAGCTTAAGGTTTTTTAGCATCTCGTATATGTACTCTACGGCCTTATCATCACATTTAGATGTTCTATCAAGATAATCCATAGTTGAACGTATCAGTTCAGGAATAATGTCGTAGGACGATACCCTCTCAATGTACTCCTTGAGAATCCTCTTGGCTAAGGCATTTGGAATATCGTGGAATTCGGTAATTTCGTATGGCATTAACTCTCACTCCTACCTATGAGTAGGACTTATAGAGTATTACTTCACTTTGCTTAAAATAGACAATAAGATTTTTCTCTGCTCCTTTCTTATATTTGATAACTCCCTTAACCTAGATAGAACTTCGGCTGTTCTCTCAGTTAAGTTAAAAGCAGGTTTTACATGTTCTGGCAAAAGGAAGAGTTTCTTAGTCTTGGATCCTACTGAAACCTCAACTATTAGAGCCCTACCCCGATTTCCGACAACGGTACCAACACTACCTATGTATCTTCTATGGGGTATTCCACCATGCACTGCTGGATCAACATCGATATAAACTTTATCGCCAGGTCTATAGTCTATGATTATGCTACTTAGTGATGGTACAGCTCCGCGTTCTCTGATTTGCTTCTTCATAATTTTTCTGGATCTGTGTCTTAAACCTCTCGAAGGTTTTACCATTATTATCAATCCTCAACGGCTTTAGTGTTCATAGTGTGTTAAGGTTTGCTTTATTCTACTTCTATAATTGAAGCTTATATATACTCATGAACATAGAGAACATCAAGTTTCAAACAAGTGGTCTTTACTCCTAAGAACTCTGAGAGGCTGGGGGATGTTCTTCCACTGTCGCCGTTTATAAGTTCCTTAACATACAGTCCCCCCTCGCACTTTATGAGGGCTTCAAATAAGTTAGGGGCAAGCTGAAGTATTTTTACTAAGAACACTCTCCTTTTCCTTATAGAGTCCTTCTTTCTTCCCAAGACCCTTAATGGTGTACGCTGGCGAACTACTAAACCCTTAAAATACTCTTCAAGCTCGGTTACCTTACCAGGATCAATAGATTTTTCGGTTAGGAATACGGCTCTATAGATCTTAAACGATGCTGAAGCAGACTGCTTTAATCTTGAGACGAATTCTCTTCCAACACTCATTGTGATCCTAAATTCTATCCACCTACTGAAACTGTTTAGAGCATTCTCTAATTCAGATAGACTGACATCTCTTTTTAGAGGATTTTTAAATTCTATTACTAGGGGTCTCCCGTTTCCAAGCACTCTCACATCAGCATCCTCTCTGCCTGCTATATGAAGGGCCACATCATTTGCACCAACTGTGAAGGATGCACTTCTAACGGCATCCTCCACTGATAATGGGTATTTTCTTGATCCATCCTTTCTAATCCATGCATTCTGTGAGATATTTCTACCTAGCTTCAAGTAGTATCCAAAAATCAGCAGGGATGGAGATTCAATTCTAATTGAATTATGAATAAGATCTACAATGTATATTACATCTGGTTTACTAAAATCCACATTTACCTTAGTCATCTGTTGGACTCTTTTACCAATTTCTCTTTTCAATTCCCGTT
The DNA here is from genome assembly GCA_025058535.1 of Ignisphaera sp. Classification (GTDB taxonomy): domain Archaea; phylum Thermoproteota; class Thermoprotei_A; order Sulfolobales; family Ignisphaeraceae; genus Ignisphaera. The sequence continues at coordinate 25,237 of JANXEL010000011.1, forward strand.
TGATGCTCTCCCAATGCATTATTTGGTATTCCTCAACTATACTAATTTCACGTTCAAGAACGTCACTAGGTACTACAACTCCTATTAGAAAGCTTCTTCTTGGTTTTTCCACAATGAGTTGGGCAATGCGTTTCGAATAGGAATCTATCAACTCATCAATTATATCATTGCACACGAAGCACCTCTTCATTTCGTTCACAGTCTTGTCTTCCGCATTTATCCTCAATGTGTTGAGAAGAGGTTGTAGAGGCATCTTAATATTTGGAATAACGAGCTTCAGTTTGTCCAGTGCAGAGCTGTCTCCTTCTAGAACTCTTTTATGCAACTCCATAACTATGTATATTTTTAGAGCTTTCCCCCTTTCAGCATTATCTAGACCACGACCAAGATTAGCATAGAGTCTTCCTAGGCATCTGTTGCACAACGGATACTTTATGAGAATATTAGCAACATCTTTCGCTAAGCTGTCCATCACATCTATACCCAACAGACTACTACTCCTCGATTTTTGATAAGTCTATTCCGAGTTTCTTAAGAATTCCATGTTTTCTTTTAGCAGTTTTTATAAGGCTGTTCATGAGCTCGTAGTATTTTATGAGATCTTTGACATCATCTACTGTGGTGCCTGAACCTAGTGCAATCCTCAGAATTCTCGACTTATCCAGTATATTAGGATTTCTGAGCTCTTCATATGTCATTGAATCAATTATAGCGAGCCACTTATCCATTTTTTCCTCACTCACCTTCATTTGCTTATCATCCAATGGTAGCAGTGATAAACCAGGTATGAGTTGAAGCACCTTTGAGAGAGGACCTAATTTTCTTATTGTCTGTATCTGGAGATACAGGTCAACCAGCGTTAATTTCCCAGCAGCTACACCCCTACTAACTCTCTTTTCAAGTATGTTGCTGTGCTCCAGTGCTTTGAGCTTTTCTATTAGCGATGGTAGATCGCCGAGTCCAAGCAGCCTTCCTACAAATCTTCGCGGCTCGAAAACCTCTATTTCTGGTATCTTCTCCCCTGTACCGATGAATTTTATGGTAGCCTTGGTCGCAGCAACGGCTGATAGTGCTCCTCCACCCTTAGCTGTTCCATCAAGCTTAGTTACGACTATGGAACCTATTGGTGTAGCTTGGTGAAATCTTAGAGCAAGATCATATGCTTTCTGACCCATCGAGGCATCTAAAACAAGCATAATTTCGTCTGGTTTAACAGAGCTCGCTATTTCACGCATTTCGTTAAGGAGAGCCTCCTCCTCGTTATAGCCATGTCTACCGGCAGTATCAACTATAACTATATTTGAATTGCTCCTAATGCAAATATCAACACATTTCTTTGCTATCTCTACAGCATCTCTAGTATTGAGGTCGCCACAAAAAGTAACGTCCACGCTCCTACTTAACTGTATCAGCTGGTCATAAGCTGCTGGCCTATAGGTATCCGCACACACTAGGCACGGTTTGTACCCATATCTTTTGTACAGATAAGCTAGCTTAGCAGCCGTGGTTGTTTTACCCGAACCTTGAACTCCTATGAGCATTATTACATGGGGAACCTTCTGTGGGAAGAGCGAAGGCTTTACATCACCTCCAAATAAGTTCGATAATTCGTCATACACTACTTTAATGAACCACTCATGCCTCGATACGTAGGGTGGAGGCCTTGATTTAAGTGCGCTTTCCCTAATGTTGGTGGTAAGTTGCTGAACTAACTTTACATTAACATCCGCTCTTAGTAGCGTTTTCTGGAGCTCTCTTATGAAGTTATCGACAGCAATTTCATAGCTTTCTTTTCCTTTCAAAAAATCAGCTACAATTTTCCTTAGCGATTCTAGAATTTTCATGACTCTCCGCTTTATCTTATTCTATAGATGAATCTTCTCCCTAGAGCAGTCCAGTATTCTACTTCAGTGCCCGGTGCGAGCTTTGATGCTATGCTTTCATTCTTAGGTAAATCTACCTCAAAAGTTTCATAGCTTTCTAAGTCCATTAGCTGTACTCTATCTCCAAGGATGGTAATTACCTGGGCCACCCTCTTATCTATTATGGGTATTTCAATTCTCTGGTCAGAGGGTCCTGTGACTGTCTTTCTCGAGCCTGTGAAGAGACCTATGGCTACTAGATGTACCTTAGCACTACCATGCTTTCCGGTTTTAGCCTTTGACACATCAACAACTCTACACGGCTCTCCATCTATCACCACATAGCTTCCCTCTCTAAGATCTCCTAGTTCTCCATACTCTACCGCCATTTCCCGCACCATAAGATGTAAATCTCAAAACTATATAAAAGCTCTACTATTCTCGTAGTGAGATTAGGTATTTAGGTTTTAAAGATGCCCCTAGATATTATTATAGAGAGGGTTAACAAGTGGATTAATGAGAACACCGAGAGGAGTGCTAGCGAAGTCTATGAAACATTTGTAGAATTTGTGAAGATGGCGGCTCCGACCATAGATAGTAAATTTAAGAGAATTGATAAGTGGAGCATTGAAGTTCTTGATAATGCTGTTGACAGTCTGTGTGATTATCTCAATGGTAATTCAGCTGTGCTGGTCTTATGGGACGATATATGGGATGCCAAGGTAGAAGGTAAAGGTAAAAGCATTTCTAAGAGTAGTAGATGAAGTGAAGAGAAGAACTGTAAATAAAGATAACAATGCTTAGAATCTAGTATATCTAAAAGGCTTTTATGTCCAGCAAGGCATAACTGGTTGAGACCATTGTTGTAGGTGGCCATAGTGATGTTCTGCCCTGCTTGTGGATCGTTAATGATATTTGAAAAAAGTAGGAGAGGATACAGATGTCCAAGATGTGGATATGAGATGCAGAATAGAGATAGCGGCAGAGCGGTAGTATCCAAAACGATTATACATGCTGAAAAAGAGAGGCTGATGGTAGTCAATTCATCAATTGAAGTACCACCAGGGTCAGTTCTACTCAAAGGTCATACAAGATGTCCGAAATGCGGCTACGAGGACGTATACGCATGGCAGCTACAGACGAGAGCCGCTGACGAGCCTCCAACAACATTTTATAAATGTGTAAAATGCGGGCACACGTGGAGAGAGTACTAATGTAGGAAGAGTTCCTCATTCCTTATATGGATACCCAAATCAAAGATGTTTTTAACAATTACAGCCAGCACTCTACCTTCCTTAGCAAGTCTTTCAATATCATGCTCGTCGGCAAGCAGCATGCCAATACCAATGACGTGCATATCACCGGGATCCACTACAGCAATATAGTCGCCTTTCCTTACAGGATACACAAAGCGGTCAAATGATGCTAGCAGCACGTCATTACCGTATAGAAAAGCCTTTACGCCTTGAGGCTTAACCACAACACCACAGCCATACCTAAAACCACACCTCCTACTAAAATTAAATAAATGGGGTGCAGGAATGAACTTTCCTTCATCTATCCAGCCGCATAAAAGGCCAGAGCCTATAACTTTGGTATTTAAAAGATTCTGAAGTAGGTCTGCCAATCCTTTGGGGACCAAGGCTAGCGTAATTCGTCCTTTTTTAGAGTAGAATGATTTAATTACAAAATTGTCTAACACAAAATTTGTGAATTCTGGTTCCATACACCTAGATGTGTATTCATAGAGAAGATTCAGCTCATAATTTTTCATGTCCACACATTCCTAAATAAAATATAGGGAGCACCCACAGCTTAATAAACTCTGTATACAGGAGCCTTACTGATTAACTTAACATCAATTCCTATCTCAGGTCAACCGTGCAGATGTCGATGCAGAAATTTGCAAGAGCTGCATTAATTAAGAGTCCCCATACGTAGGCATTACCATGAACAGATAAACTTAAATCCCTACCCATATATAGATCCTAAAAGTAACTCATACCAGAGTAGTAGTCAAACATTACCAAAATTGGTCGTACCACAAATAAGCGGCAAGAATTCAAAAATGGAATTGAAAAGCGTGGGGCCCGTCGTCTAGTCTGGTAGGACGCCGCCCTTACGAGGCGGAGGTCCGGGGTTCAAATCCCCGCGGGCCCATTCTATCAAGTTAATTTAACACAGCCTACATCTAGGTCGTAAGTAGCGGAAGCATTTCATTTTGAATTGATGGATGGCTACCTACCATCTGCTTTCTCTACGCTTAACTCTGTCTAATGCTTAGGATTCAATCACACAGTCAAGCATTATTTGTAGGGTGTATGAACGCAGCTTCCTTTAATAAACATTTAAATGTCTAGTGACTGTGACTTTGAAGGCCATCTTAGCATTGGTTCCAGTTCAAATACCACTTTTATGAGAGGAGATCTTGCCAAAAAGCAACATCAAGTATGCCGCCGACCACTATAGCCACAGGTTTACCATCTTTAACTACTATTGTCTGTGGTACGCTATAGGCGTAGTTGAGTGGGACGCCATTGTTCTGTTCTATCTGGGCGAGCTTTCTAAACAGTGCTGCGCTGCTGGGTTCATTAATCCATAGAAATATATATCTATCCTTAAAATGTTTTTCAAAAAGCTGGTGAAGATTTTGACAGTGGGGACACGTATGTGAGCCAAATGCTATTAAATTAATTATCTCCTTCTTACCATTTTCCACTGCTTCAGATATAATCAATGATACGCTGCTCATATCAATTTTATAATTTGAGGCATCAACATACAGGGGAATGAAATCACCATTGGACGTTCTGTTGGATGATGGAGTTGGTGATGGTTGAATATGTACATAGTATATAACTAGGATGGATGTGGCCAGCACAATGGGTACTATTAGAAGGAGGGTTCTCCTACCATTACTTTTTCGTCTTTTCCTTGCCTTTGTCAATGGAAGTGCACCTAGGCAAAGCACTTCACTAAGAAAGCTTTATAAAGAGAGCTTTTATACATTTATCATCTAACCACACTATGATTATGCAGGTAAGAGTATATTGCATTGATGCTAGCATGGCAATTTCTTAGGTGGGCACAGTCGTTCAAAAACTTATAAACTGCTTATGCACATATCTGCATAAGGAGTACTGATCATGGGGGAGCATGTGGAAACTGAGAACGTGGCTAGGGGTTATGGATCTAAAGACGTGGCACTAATAAATGATCCCCAGCTTATTAATAAAGACGTTGAGCAGCAGAAACCTGCGGTGTGGGAAGAGGCTCTAATTCAAGAATTCCTATACGCTATAGGACATCTAAATCACTGTGAGCAGCATTTGATTGAAGTAGACTCCAGTGTTGGAACGACAATATTTGGTGACATCATTAATAGAATTAGAGAGCAGAGAAAGACTGTTGGTGAGGCATTGTTTCTTATAGAGAAATTAGAGGCTACAAAGAGCGGTAGCAATATTAGAACTTCTTGGGAGAGTATGTGGTGCACACTGAAGCATTTAACAACGGCACTTATACATATTGATGAATGTGTAGAGAAGATTTTGAAAAGGGTAGGAGGTGGGGATGGCGAGTTGATAAAGTATGTAAATATGCTTTTGAAGGTTAGGTATAGCATTTTAGAATCTTTGGTGCAGCTACTATCGCGGGCAAGAGCTTCCGCCGAGATTATTACGAGAGCCAGTGTGCGGTGTAGAGAGGATTTGTGTGTAGAATCTTCTAAGGATGAGTGATGTACATTGGACTATGTAGTCGTGAGGGTATCTCCATGTACGCATAGAAGTATTAAAAATAGAGTATATAAGGTGCTGCTGGGAACGACTGTGACTATCAGAAACAAGAGGTATAGGACTGCAGGCCTTATAAAGAGATTCAATGGTGAAATCCTCTCACGAGGGGTGTACATAATACCTTCTGAAAGACTCATAGATCTTATGGAAAAACTAAGGGAAAAGAAGCTTGAGAGCTATGTAGAGATTTTGAAGATATGTCTATGTGCGTGTAATTCTCAACACTAAGTAGTATTCTGTGAAATTGTGGTGTAGTGCGTGGACCTAGGGGTAGTCGCTACAATTATCTGGCTAGCCCTTGTAGACTCTTTCGATCCATGTATATTTGCCATTTACTCAACACTCCTCATATCAGCATCCATGATAAGCATGCACAGAATCTATAGAGTGGGTTTGGCTTTCATAACTTCCTCTTACACTGGCTACTTTCTATTTGGAGCACTCTTGAGATACGTATCGCTCTCCCTACCAAGATACATACTGGCTATGGTTACAATAGTCTACGGCACTATTATGTTTCTCCATACAATAATAACCCAGAGGATGGTGAGGAATGATAGTATGTGTAGAGAGGATGAAATAGTGTGTAGAATTGGAAGAGTGCTGAAACTAGATGCATTTGTGAATAAAGGTACTACGTTTGCATTTCTAGTAGGATTTGTAGCAGCATTTACGCTTTTTCCGTGCACAGCAGGCATGTATATAGTGTTCAGCATATTGACGGCTGAGTTTAGCTTTATAGAGTGGCTCTCCCTAACGTTAATTTACGTAACTATATTTATTCTACCATTGATTTTAATACTGCTCAGCTTTGTAGGTATTACCAGGCTTAAAGCTGTGCACCATACCATACTCTCACACCAAGAATGTATTAAGTTAATGGGGTCCGTACTTTTAATAGCTGTATCAATATACATTATAACTACATCTCCACCCACTGTCTCTTAGTATTTGTGAGGCTGCACAGCTACACGGGTATAGTTAGTGCTATTAGCTATTATGGAATCTTTCTATACGAACCCAGTATCTTTAGCTGGGTTGTTCTCTTCTTAAGTTCTTCTAAGGCTTCAGAAACTGTATCACTTTCCTCATGACCTTCGAATTCCATAAAGAATAGATATTCCCATGGCTTGCCTTTTATAGGCCTCGACTCAATTTTTGTTAAATTCAGCCCCCTCACAGCAAAAGGTTCTAGTGCCCTATACAGAGCCCCTGGCTTATGTGGTAGCGTGTATATAACGGCAGTTTTCACCCCCACGCCTCTTCCTAGCGCGCTCTTCCCTATGGCAATAAATCTTGTATAGTTGTCTTTATGATCCTCTATACCTCTGGCAACTATCTCGCCACCATATACGTAGGCTGCCAGCTCCGAGCCTATGGCTGCCACACCAATATTTTCAACTGCTTCTCTAACAGCATCTGACGTACTAGGTCTAGTTTCTATTCTTACATTTTTTAGTCTAGATTCTATAAAGTTTCTACACTGTGCTATAGCGTGTGGATGACTGATAACCAACTTTACATCGCTGAGGTTAGTACCAGGTCTTACGATTAAGTTGTGCCTAACTCTAATTTCTGTTTCACCACAGATTTTTACATTAGAATTTGCAAGAAGATCTATAGTCTCGCCAACACTACCCTCGAGAGAATTTTCAAGGGCTACTACACCATACTCAGCATCGCTATTTTCAACCGACCTGAAAACTTCCCTGATACTAGGTAGCGGTATGAGTGCTGCTCCACTATCACTAAAAATCTTCAGTGCTGCTTCTTCAGTAAATGATGCCCTAGGCCCTAAGAAGGCAACCCTCAAAGGTTTGATAGCAGCCAGTGAAATTCCATGTATATAGTTGAATAGGAAATTTGCATAGTGTTCATCAATACCAAGCTCCTTAGCGGCGGTGATGACGTCCTCTCTACTATCGATGGAAGTGTCATTAACGGTTCCCTGGTCCGCTTTTTTAAGCAATTCAATTCTCTTTTTTAATAATCTAAGGATTTCCATATCAACATCCTTTATACTACTCAGGAGAGTATTATTACACTGATTATTGCCCAAAGCACCTTCCCATACAGATGTGTTGCGATTTTTATTAAAAATCTTATTAGTGTCTCTCGCGGAGTTGATAGCCTTATCCTTGGATAGAGGTTCATAGGCGGAAAGTTTCAAATCTCACACATATAGTGATGCAGTATAAGATAATAGGATATAAATGGAGATCTGTGGAGCGAATAATCTGTCCATTTAGTTCAATGACATCATATTTAGAAATTGATGGTATCGTAACAACCTATTAGTGATGGTGTAGAGCATATAGATGGGGAAGTATAGTGGATATACAGTATTATAAATATACTAGGAGTAGAAAAACTGAGGTGTATGTGGCTCACTAAAGGGTGGAGTTGTGGGGGCTCTGTATCCTCTATGGAGAGAGATAAAGGGTATATAGATGCTCTTGCCGTAGATACCTCACTCAGAGAAACGGGTCAGAGTCACTGAGATGCTAGAGAGTGCACTAATCGGAGAGAGTGTCTCAATGGGGTGTATCTAACTGTTAGAAACTACAATAATAGAGCGCTCGGCATGTATATAAAGAACGACTATAAGATATCAAGCCTCGCATTAATTCTCGAGGCTTCATTGAAAATAATAGATGGTGAAGTGGATGGTGGTACGGCAAAACTAAGCAAAATAAAAGCTGGAATAGATGCAGTTAAAAGAATTTCATATCCAGATGCGAAACTCCTCAGTTCAGCTATATGGAGTGACTCTACATGGAAAATAGATAAAACGGTATACAGAGTAGCTAAAGCTAATGAAGAAGCAGTAGCTTGTAACCCTCTATAGAGGAAACTGGCTTGCGGATACTATCCGGATTTTAAGGGATTTCAGTAAAATTATTGTTGGGAAGCTAGCTCTATCCTATCATAGATAGTCTGAATTGGCCAGGATTTCTGCAGAAACGATTAAAACTAAGATGGCGTCTTACTCTGGGAACGTGGCAGCAGCTCCTGTAGGTTCCTCAGAACGTCATCTCTAATGAAACCCTTGCATCTACAGTATTCAGAATAAACAATAGCGAATACGTCTCGCATGAAGACTTCTATCAGATAATACTGAGGAATCTATAGAGAAGAAACTACGGCATCTCTAGGATAGTGAGTGTGTTATGCGCCGGTGATGTTTTTGGCCTTCATGCTGGAATATCATTAGATTTGTTATTGAGAAGCTAACACCAATAACTTGAAAATGTGAATTATCTATATCGAAAAACTACATGTCACTATAGCAGTATTTTTAATTTTATTAGTGGAATATCTAATATTATAAGGAGGGTTTAATTGGGTAAAGAAATTAGATTTAACTTGCATAACGTTGGAATAAAGGAGAGTATCGCTAAAGCTGTAGAACTCTATAACAGATACAGATCACCTGAAGCTGTAAGTAAAATTATTGAGATCAAGGGGAATAGCATCAAGATTGCATTTGAGGGACACTTCTGTGCAACCTGTGCTGTTAATGATTGGATTGAGGATTTCAAGTATGTTTTAGAGGATATCGGGATTCAAGCTGAGCTTGAGAATATAATAGAGCCTTACAACACTGAGGAGAACTGGAGGATTGCTATTTTTAAGCTTAAAAACATCAGTTATGACTAAGCTTAGGTGCACTAAGGATGGCTACAGAATATGAACTTGATGAAAAGGATCTTAAGCTAATAGAGATGCTAGCATCGAATGCTAGGTTGACATATACCGATATGGCAAAGACTCTTGGCATAAGCGATGTAGCGGTTTTGAAGAGGGTTAAGAAGCTTGAGTCTAAAGTCTTAAAGAAATACACCATAGTGGTCGATCCGAGAAAGGTAGGATATAAAACAATATCATTAACAGGTATTGATGTAGAGCCCGAGAAGTTGTTTGATGTGATTACGAAGCTTAAGGATAACCCTAGTGTGAAAGGACTTTACCTAACCACAGGTGACCATCCTATAATCTCCATTATATGGGCTAAAGATGACGACGATCTTGTTAGAATTCATAGAGAGATCTCTGAAATTAATGGAGTTAAAAGGGTATGTCCAGCAATAGTGTTAAGGACTTTAAAAGAAATTGAGCTGTGGTTCAACGTAGACTAGACCTACTCCTTCTCCTTTTTGTCTTGCACGAGCGCCTTAAGTATCTGCATTATTATATCTTCAAGCGCTTTACTGCTCGATTCCTTTGATACTGGTGGAGAGACTTTCTCTCCCCTCATATACTTTATGGCACGTTCTTCAAAATTATCTAGAACTAGCTTAAGTTCGAATTCATACATTACACCCTCGTACTTCTCCTGGTACTTTATAGAACCATCGCTATCTGCATAGAGCACTATAGTTGTAGGAGATGCGTGTACATCATACTTTTTAAAGCTTTCAGCAGCTGCTGCTGATCTGCACTCCCTTGCAAACCAGTCACACAGTATAATCATGAAGTGCACATCCTTTCTTTTCTGTGAATAAGACTCTACAAATGGAAACCACACACCGTCATATTTTCTACAAGCTGAACATTTAGTATTATCAAAGTATATGACGTATACTCCCTTCGAAGCAGGTTTGAAATGCTCGCCGTCGCTTGCTACGAATCTCCACATGCCATGCTCTATACTATACTCATATACGCCATTTGGGCACTTCTCATCCACTCTCTTCATGAGTGTTGTCTCCATCTACCTCCACCACGATACTTGGGTTCTCTAGAACATATACTATTTAAGTTTAATAAGTTTGCGGCTTTCTTTTAATTAATACAGATTTGCACGCAATTAGAGCTTGGGGATGCTGATGCATATGTATGTGATGCTAGGTTTATTTAAGGGGGAGAGGTTTGAGTATGCCAGAGCTTTAGTTGATGCGGGCATTAGTGCTAGTTTCGTTATAGATACGATCGCCGAAGCTCTTAAGTGTAGTGAAGAATTAGATAGGCATTTCAACATATACATACCTCGTGTGGGATCCGTTAAAATAGACAGGATATGTGTAATTGATAAAGCTATTATAGATAGCTCCCTTGTAGAACTTAAAACGGTGTTTAACGTTATTCAGAGTAATGCTCTAAAACCTCTTCACTGTGAAGCGATTCTCGGTAGGGATGTACATATATGGTGGGGATTAGTTTAAAGTTGGATGCTTCAAGTGGAGCACAGAGCGGACTGCATGGCTACAATCAAGGGTAGTTGAAGGTTGGAGTATGCATAACTTTGCTCAATTAATTGTTCTACTGTACGCTATCTAAGGTAATGTTTACTATAGAGAGAAGGTTCCATATTTTTAATCCAATTCTGGTGTTGCCATAACCATCAGATACGAACCTTATGTAAATTCCATTCTTATAAATTTTTGTAGCCTCCCTCAAACCATCTATGCTATTAAAGAGAAGAGACTCCAAATTCAACTCATGTAGATCCAATGAGTGTGCATAGTTTAGACAACTATCAACGAGCTTGAACCCCATGCCAACACTCCTAGCGAAGAACTTTTTTAAGAAGCCTGCACATGAAGGTTCGTCTACGTGCAGTCCTCTAATCAGATTGCCCTGACAAAGTAGAGATGTTTTTAAAGAGTTTATTGAGATGCACAAGGATGCGTCCCTCCTGATGCCATAGGATATCATGAGAGCAGCTCTAATAATTTTACATAGTAGAGAATACATAATACTGTCCTCCAGCCGGTCCGAAGTCACCTCAACAATAAATAGTCTGAACAGTTTATAATTGGCACTATTTCTGCCCTGCATAATATCCACAAAATCTGTATTACGGACTATATATTATAAGGCATATTATCGAGGGAAGCTAACCTATTACTAGCATCTCTAAAATGTGCAGGTGTACAGGTATGAGTGTAGTGTTTTTGGTATATACTATTGGAGCACGTGATGTTGATAAAATAAGAGTAGCAAAAGGTATTGATCAAAGGTTTGGAAGATTAGATATAATTGCACGAATCATAGATGTATTATCTGATGAGGCGTTCAGAGATCTCAGCAAGCATATTATTGTGTACATTAAGAGTATAGAGATCGTCATACACATAGATGTGGATATGATTAGTGGCAGAGGATTTTATAAAGAAGTAGATCTATATAACATTCTATTACAATGTGTAAACAGAGACACGTCTTTCTGCTCCCGGATTGTAGTAGATTTTGAACTACTATTGGAAATGCTTCAAGCAAGATACGAAGTTGTTGTTCTCACCGAAGAGGGTGAGAGGATATCTCCCGGTAGTATAGCGGGTAATACAGTTTACATAGTAGGAGCGGAAGAGGACCCGCCTAAGGATATTGTGGCAAGGTACAAAAGGATATCGATAGGGCCTCTGGCCTACCAGGCTGATCAAGTTGTAGGCTATCTGATGTGGATTATCAAAAGAAGATTGAGCGGCCCGATCCCAGCTTAGGTGGGCTACGGCCCCTCTCGGAAGCCACAGCCTCACCTAACGTGGCTGGCTTAACTTCCGGGATCTGACGAGTCCGGGTGTTGCCCAGCCACTATGGCCGGGTCGGGCCAAGGAGTAACAGGGTTGATATAGCTTAAAAGCTTTTCTATCTTTTCCTTCCAGTTTCTCTCACTGCTAGCGGCACCACATATATCCTTTCTACCACTGTGCTAGAATTGCATTTGGGACACGGACCATCGACTTTGCCTATGAAATCCCCCTCTCTAAATTCACGTTCCAATGTATAGTCTTGATTTATGCACGACACAACTGTCACCGTTTTTAGTGGTGGTTCCTGCAGCTCGCTCTTATTCTTTCTTATTCTTACTATATACCCCAATCCATACCTTACTAAGTATACTAGTATGGCTGAGAAGAATACTATAAGTATTATTGTAGGGATGTTATTGTTTATCTGCATGTTCATTAATAGACACCTACGCTATTCCCTATACCAGCAACAATTATGTTGTCCCCTGGTTTTGTTCTATTCTTTATGATATCTAGCACCTTTTGATAGGCCTTATCAATACTATCAGCAATTTCTTTAGACATAGGCTTTATCGCTTCATCGACGCCCATTTTGATTATAACGGCATCTAGAGGTGCACCGCATTTCACTGCAACTCTCTCTATTTCTATTTTTTCAGGGCCTGGATCACCTATAGCAGCCCCCGAGCCCTCGGCTATGGATCCAGTCTGCTCACCTTCTAGTTTTAGGGCGGCATCTACTGTTATGATTCTTGCAACACTATATGAAAGCATTTCAGCAATTTTGGCAACTCCCTTGCCAGGTCTGCCTACAGTGGCTCCAGGGCCTCTCGCTTTAACAATATAGACATTTCTTCCTTCCACATTAATTAATGAGTATACAGTATCTTCCTCTATGTCTATCCTGGGGCTGAGACCTGCTAGCTTAAATGCTACCATAGGTCCAACAGAGTCACCTATGGGGAGACCTCTAAATACACCGTCTATAGCCTTTGTATATGGTATTAACTCCTTTACTAGCTGTGGTAACAGTAGATAGAGCTGCATTAGTAGAACCCAGTTCTCGTATTTTTTACCAAGCAAATAATAGTGTCTTAAAACCTTGAATACAGTGAAGAGAGCTGATGCTATAGCAAGAGAGACTGCCACATTATTTAGAGTGTGCCTACTTATGCCTGGTATAGATTTTTCTAAATCCTTCTTGAACTTACTCTCATTATTCACTATCATGTGGTCCATTCTCTTAATAATATCTGTTGGCTCTATGGATACAGGGTCTATGACGAAGTAGTTATCAAGGACACCGCTGACCACACTATCAGATTCCTTAACACCTAGCCTACTGAGATAGTTTTTCACCTTATTAATACTTTCTCTTACAAGTGTCTCAACAAGCATCAATCGTGCAGCAACACCTCTTTCGTATCTCATGAACTGTGTTTTCTGAGGCAGATCCGTTAGGAAGTAGAGTATAAATACAGCCCAAAATAGTATTGATAGTATACTGTTTAAATCTATTCCATTCCCGCCATTGGAGAGGGGCAGTGTTAGCGAAATCGTACTGCAACACCGTGAGGCAGTATTTTATACTTGGTAAAAAAAGCTTAGCATTATAGGGTTATTAAACTAATATTAACATCGTTGCTCTGAATACATATAATTTAAATCTGGGCTGCTTAGCAGCTGTCTGTTAGAATGATCTTCTCACCACTATTATTAATCAACACCGTGTGTTCGTATTGAGCCACCATACCTCTAGATTTCTCTATAAGTACGGGATATCCGATAGCTAATCCTTGGGATAGAAGAAGTTTGAGAGTCTGATTTAGAAATTCTAACCGGTATCTCCCCACATACCATCTTGGTGTGAATGGTAGTGTGCGCCTTTCACTGTATACAGTATTGAACAGTGTTTGAGCATCACTGCTAATCCTATTCAATTTCTTAGGATTCCACTTGAGAGAATATATTGTGATTGTGTCTCCATTTTCAACATAACCTACACCTGTTGATGCAAATGGTTCTATTGCATATACGTTGCCAGCTTTAAAGCTTCCAAAATTCATTCTGTCTCTAAAATTGGGTATGACCTCACCAGCATGTATGGCATACCTATCTATACTATGGCCGCTGAGATTATACACTGGTTTATAGCTGTAGCTCTTTATGGTGTTGTCGATGACGTTGCCAACCTCACTAAACTTCACTCCCTTATTAACGACCTTGACAGCCTTTTCAAGAGCCTCTCTAGCCGCTTCGGCGAGACTTGCATACCTATCATCAAAGATTATAGTTGAGGCTGTGTCAGCTACATAACCGTCTACGTGAACCCCTATATCTATTTTGACAATCGAATTGTTCATAATTACCGCTCTATCATCTGGTTCGGGGGTGTAGTGGGCAGCAATGCTGTTGACGGAAATATTTGTAGGAAAGGCAGGTTCACCACCATACTCAAGAATTTTCTGTTCAACATGTTTTGCAATTTCTATGAGGGTCATACCTACTTTAATATACTTTTCAACTTCTTTTCTTATAGTGCACGCTATTCTACCTGCCTTTACATATTTTTGAATAGCCTCGTCATCAAGCATGTCGTACATCCATAAGGCGTTTTTGTAGTAAAATATTTATTCTGAAATAAGTTTTTGTTCTGCAGACTGAAAAGATTTCATAAAAACATTGCTGGTGGCTAACTGTGGCTAGCATAACGTGGCTAGGACATGCTGCATTTGTAGTAGAACTCAACAGTAAGATGTTTCTAATTGATCCATGGGTAACAAACCCTCTATCTCCATATAAAAGCATAGAAAGCTTCGTAAGGAATTATCATAGAATAGATTACATAATCGTGACGCACGACCATGGTGACCATGTGGGGGAGTCCATAGAGCTTTTAAAGAGATATAGAGATGCTAAAATATGCGCTATTTTTGAATTAGCCGAATATTTGGCCAGTCAGGCAAAGGCTATCGATAGATCCGTACCAGGAAATATTGGGGGTCCCATAAAGCTCAGTGAGTCAATAACACTAGTGTTTACTCCAGCACACCACAGCTCTTCCAAAGGTATGCCAAGTGGCGTGATCCTCCTGTCAAAGAGCTTCTCTATCTACCATGCTGGTGATACAGGGTTGTTCAGTGAGATGGCACTAATATCAGAGCTGTACAGACCTACAGTCGCGCTACTTCCAATAGGAGGCCACTTCACCATGGGCATAAGGGAGGCTGTTAAGGCTATTGAACTACTTAAACCACAGTATGTTGTACCAATGCATTACAACACGTTTGATGTAATTAAGGCAGATCCCACTGAACTTAGCATAATGGCTAAGGAGAAGGGATTAGATACAATGATAGTGATTCTCCCACCTGGAAAAACGTATAAGTTTCAAGTAAAATAAATGGATTGCGTTTAGTGTGATCAACCATTTCCAGCTATAGCTCATCCTTCGAGAGATGATTTTGGCTATAGAGCTTCTTATTGAATTTGATGGTGTAACTGGTATGGAATTAAGATGAGTCATGGAAAGCCTGTCTACGAGAGAATGCGATATTCGCATACCACGTGTGTTTTAACACAACATGTTGTGATCTAATTATGGACTACTGGGAGTGCATAGCTCAGTATGTACAGTTATAATGTTATAGTTGCATAAGAGAGGTAGACATAAAAACATAAATACCCTGTTCATGTGAGAATATAGATATCAAACATATATGTGCCATGGGGGTTATATATTGTTTTAGAAAAGCAATTGGAACCGCTGTCAAGAAGTGAAATAGAATTACTTAGGATAATTATTGGAGTAGGCAGGCCAATCGAGCTTTCTGAGCTTGCAGATAGATATGGAATACCACTACCGACAATCTCATCTATAGTAGAGCTCCTAAGATCTAGAAATATTTTGACAATTGAAGATATTGAGAGGACGTATGCTACAACCTCTGATGAGGGTCTAGAGTATGCTACTGATATGCTACCTGAGGAAAAAGTTGTACTGGTGTTAAAGGAGTTAGGTGGAAACGCATCAATAGATAAAGTCGAGAACATTCTAGGTAAGGAGCGGGCAAACATTGGTATAGCATGGGCTAGGAGAAGGAAGTGGATTATAATTGAGGAAGGGAATGTGAAATTAAGAGAGTTTAGACCCCTTGAGGAACACCATAGAATACTCCGGATGTTTACTAACATGTGTGAGGTGCCACAGCCACTCTTAGATAATAAGGTATTTCAGGAACTTGTTAAGAGAAAACTCATAATCGTTTCAAAGAAGAAGAGTAGGATAGTCAAGCTCGCCGTAAGCGTGCATGAAGCTCTAAGAATTATCGAGTACGGTGAGGGAATCTCAAGGTTAACACGTGAAGTTATTATAAGTAGACTGTGGGAAAAGGTGAGAATCAAGCCGTACAATATTGAAGCGCTTCCCCCTACTAGATATGGCGGGAAGAAGCACTTCTACAAGGAGTTTATAGAAATGCTGAAGGAGGTTATGGAGAATCTAGGTTTTACTGAGGTAAAGGATGACTATGTTGTACCAGAGCTGTGGAACTTTGATATACTCTTCCAGGCACAGGATCACCCATCGAGGGACATTCACGACATCCTTATGGTTGAGGGTAGTGCGGATCTATCGGAACATGTGGAAGTGGTTCTTAGAGCTAGAAAAGTTCATGAAACAGGAGGTAGTAGCGGAAGTCTGGGGTGGGGATATAGGTGGAGTTTAGAAAAGGCATCAAAACTCATACTGAGATCGCACACCACAGCAGTTACAGCCAGGCATTTAATGCTCCATAGAGATCCTCCAGTAAGGCTATACACTATCGATAGAGTCTTCAGAAGGGACAATCCTGATGCTAGACACTCACCGGAGTTCACAAATTTCGATGGGGTTGTTATGGAGAGCAACTTCAACTTTAGGAAGCTCTTAGGACTGCTCAGCCAAATACTGAGGTACCTAGGCATTAGTGAGTTTAAGTTTAAACCAGCGTACTTTCCATTTACAGAGCCTAGCGTTGAGGGCTACGGATACGTGCCCAGGTATGGATGGATTGAATTGTTTGGCGCTGGTATGTTTCGTCCTGAGGTTCTAGAAATACTTGGTGTTAAATACCCAGTTGGAGCCTGGGGAATGGGGGTAGAGAGGCTGGCCATGGTTGTATACGGAATAGATGATATCAGGCTACTATTCTCGAGGGATATAGAGTTCATTAGGAGGTTCCCGGTAATGAATGTGCGTAGATTGGGAGGTGTATAGCTATGCCGGTGGTTAAAGCAAGACTGTCCAGGTTGTTTAAGCTGATTGGTACACACAATGCTGATCTACTGCAGGATGTATTGTTTAATCTAAAAAGCGAGTCTGAGATTGAGGGAGAGGAGATATCTATAGAAGTTCAGAGTGATAGGGTTGACATGTTCTCAGTTGAGGGAATAGCAAATGCTGTTAAACTCTATCTAGAGATAGCCAAACCCTCATTAATGACCATTGAAAGCACCGATTTTAAGGTGTATGTAGATGCACCGTCAAAAAGACCGTACATAGCTATTGCAGCGGTTAAAAATGTTAATCTAAATGATGAGCTGCTGAAAGACCTTATAGAATTCCAGGAAAGGCTGCATGCAACATTTGGGAGAAATAGAAGAAGGGTTGCTATAGGTCTCCATGATCTTGACAAACTACCCTCAAAGACCATATGCTATAGGGATGTGGATATAGACCAGACATATATGGTTCCATTACACGACTATAGGAGAATGAGCGTAGGGGATGTACTGAAAACCACCGAGCAGGGCATGCTATACGGATCTATATCTATTAACAATAACATGCATCCAGCAATACTATCTGGGAATGAAGTCATATCACTTCCTCCAGTCATAAATAGTAGTGTAACCCAGTTGGAGCCATCTACAGAGAGCATTCTTATAGATGTTACTGGAACGGATATGAACGCTGTTAAGGTAGTTCTAAATACAATCATTCACGCACTTACACTGTATAGTGGT
>JANXEL010000040.1 GCA_025058535.1 Ignisphaera sp.
GATTTGGATAGAGCATCGTCGCCAGCCATAGATGTGGGGCAGCTGCAGAAGAGCTTGTGTCTTGTATTCAGCTGCTGGTGAATCTCAAGACCAACTCTAAGCCCTAGAGCTCTATAATCAAACCTCTCTGGAACCCTAAATGCAGCCTTCATGCTAATTCCACCAAAATCCACACCTATGTAGAGCACACACCTACAGAAATCTACCCTCTGGAACAACTCTAAATAGCTTTACTGGTGGCAGTGCTGAAGAGCTTCAGAAGCTGGTGCTGATGCTGTGGCGGCTGCTTTTAGGTAGAGCTCCAACTGCTCCACACACCCCTTCTATACAGCACCCACCCCAGTAATCTCGACCATCACACCACCACCCCTGATTTCAGATACCCTGGATTTACAGCCAGCAACAATTTCAGCAATCTCTAGAACTGTTTCTGTGTGTAGTGTTAATCTAGAGGTTGTGTATCTCGTCACTCCATCTGCTAGACAGGCTAGAGCAACAATCATATCCCCCATGTGGCTATCAACAGCAGCACCACTTCCAATCTCCACCAACAGCTTCTCAGCTGCCTCCCTACCAACAGCTTCTGCAGGCTTCCCCTTTCCACCCAGTGCATCCGCCCCAATCACACTCTCTCTAAATTCTGCATAGAGTGTCACCCCACTACCTGGACCTAGATGGGGGTCCCTATCAGGCTCATAGCTCTCCACAGCTATCTCCACTGGTACTGTAACTCCACTCTGTAGAATTCTATCTCTAGCTGCTCTAGCCTGTCTCTCAGCAACATGCCTGGGGAGCTTTACAGCATGTGACACCCCTCTAACTGCTTTGAGCACCCCTCTCTCAACAAGCTCCACAGATTCTAGCCTCCCTGGATCCACCTCAACCATAACCACGCCACCCCCCTTTGGATAGTGGCCTCTCCTAACAAGCTCTACACTCATGTAGAGGCCAAACCTCCTAGCTACTGGTGTGAAGACGTACCTCACATAGTCTACTGGTGGACTCCACGGCACATCAGTACCACCCCTCAACTCTATACGTGTCTTCTGTGGTAGTAGTGGTAGTAGTGGTGTGAGTGCCTGCAGCACTAGTGATACACTTCCAGCAGTTCCAACATCAAATGTGTAGCTTCCACCAGAGAGCCTCCCAGGCTTGAACACAAGCTGTGTTGAGCCTATACGAGCACCCTCAACATAGGCGCTACAGAGTTTTGCAACTGCTTCTACAGCTGTTAGATGCTGGTGCTGAAGCCCTGGATTTCTCCTACCAGCCCTTATATTGATGATCTTAACAGGCTTTCCTAGAGCTGCTGCTAATCCTACTGCTGCCCTGAGTATCTGCCCCCCACCCTCACCAATACTACCATCAACCACTATCATTAGTCTCTCCCAGTAATCTCTCTAATCCTCTCAACACCACCAATCTCATCAATAAATCTTGCCACAGAGGGTGGCACCAGCTCCCTCCAACCACCATCCCCAGCAAGCATCATTGCTCTAATCCTGGTTGAGCTGTAGAGCTCTCTATTATATGCAGGTGGCACCAGAACCTCATAGCCAGCCTCTCTAAACAGTCTAACAACAAGAGGATTCCTAGCAACACCATATCTAAATGGGGGCACAAACATTGCTAGATATCTAGCCCACACAGCATTCATAAGTATATCAGGCACAGGCACCACATAGACTCTAGATAGATCCACACCAGCATCAGCAAGACCACGAACAATCATAACAATCCTCTCACCAGCTGTAAAAGGATTTGCTAGAGTGTGACTCTCCTGAGCAGTACCAACAACAATAGCAAGCTCATCAACCCTCTCAAGAGCCCACCTAACAACAGATACATGACCCCAGTGAAAAGGCTGAAATCTACCTGGATAGACACCCCTTACAACCACCCACACCACCCCCACACAATCAAGACCCTGAACTCTAGATAGAGTACAGAGCACCTGGATATAAAGGTCTATAGCGAAAGCAAGCACAAATCAATTCCTTCCATAGAGTTCAGATACATTCAGAAACAGCTAAATACAGCAACAAAGCAATACAGAGTACCTGGAAATGGGTGAATCTATGAAATCCACACACACAAAAGCAATATCCACAACCCTACTAGCACTACTCATAATAAGCATACTACCAGCAACACTACTACTCACAAAACCAGCACAAGCACAGGGAACAATAGAATTTTCATCAGACAACCTACACAATCACAAGGTGATAGAGGTAAAGGTTACAATACCAGGATTAGATGCAGACTATGTAACAATGGTGCTGAAGAATGCAGCAGGAGAGCCAGTACAAATAATAGATAAGGGAGGCGCTACTATAAGTGGTGGTGTGTTTAAAGCGTATAGAGTGGGTCCTGGTGTATTCTATGCCTACATAGGTGGAAACAATGTCAATCTAGCTACCAATCCTGCTTATCCCAAGGTTACACAAAATGATGCAATAGTGAAACTATCAACAGCGCCCTCACCAGGGGCAGTGCTATTTGTTGAGGTTCTAGGCTATGGTATAGCTAGGAGCTTTACCTTCAACACAGTTAAACCTGCTGAGGTAAAAACTGATAGAGACTCTGTACCTGCCAGAAGACCAGCTGATTTCACAGTAAGGCTCACAGTAACAGATCAAGATCTAAATCTAGATCCAACAAAAGTAGATGACCTCGCAACCTATTCAATCATAATTGGTGTTACTCATATAAGTGGAACTACAGGTGCAACAGCAACTAAATCGCTAACCAAGTCTGGGGCAGGTATAAAGGAGACTGCTGTTAATAGTGGAACATTTACAGTCTCCGTCACCACATCAGAGATAACACCTCAAAATGTTAATCTAGGTCCGGGTGATATATTCCTACTCTCCATAGCTAGCGATGTTGGTGTGCTTGGTGATTCTGACAAGACTGTAACTACAAAGCTGTCAGTTGCATACAGGTATCCTGAAATCTCTATAGACTTTAACCAGCAGGGTATAGTAGTACTAATAAGATCCCCAGACGACAACGTAAATACAGGAGCTAAAGACCGTCTAGATCCTAATGAGATGGTATACATCATCTATGGTGGCACAACTTGTGTTGTGGATGGCGAAGATGTAGAGGAGACTGGTGCAAACACTGGTGTATTTAAGTTAAGCATAGGAGTTGAATGGAGTACTCAAACCAGTCTCTCCTGCAATCCACTAAAGCTTAGTATTGAAACCAATAAGAGGTCTTTCACGATATCAGCTAAATATCTTGATATAACAGGATCTGGAACCTATGTAACTAGGGCTCCAAGTATTGAAGTGGTTAAGCAGAGTCCTGTCTCAGTTGAATTGATGATAGCAGATCCAGATGTAAATGTTGATCCAGGTGCAATAGATAGACTTATAGCCAATATAGACTATGACGAGGACGAGATTGAGTTTACGAGTAACGATGTGACTCTCTACACTATACAGTTCAGAAAACCTGATGGTAGAACACTTGCACTAGATGGTTACACTGGTGTTGTGCCAGTGTTCTTTGAGACTGACTTTAACTCTGGTGTATTTAGAGTAATAATACCGTCTACAGGTTTGCTAGAGCCTGGAAAATCCTACACCATTGTTGTTAGAGATGGGACGGGTGGCTACACGGCAACAGTACCTATAAAGATAACACCTATTGAGATAAAGCTTGATAGAACTGTCTACCCAGTAAATAGAGATAGAGATGTTGTAATCCGCATTACG
>JANXEL010000043.1 GCA_025058535.1 Ignisphaera sp.
CCAAGGGATTGGAATAGCGGTTGCATATGCAAAGGTAGTGGATAGTGCACCGCTGTTTCTATTCCATTGTTATCTAAACATTTTTGCAGACATTCTCGAGATTCTGCTGCTTTAATTTTAATTGCATATATATGGTACACATGTTTGGCCCAGGGAAGCTCATAGGGCAATTCTATGTACTCTTTCAGATGACTCAGTCGCATGTTTAATTTTCCTGCATTATTACGTCTCGCATCATTAAGCCTATCTAATTTCCTTAGCTGTGCTCTACCCAATGCAGCCTGTATGGATGTTATCCTATAGTTACCTCCTAGCTCTACATGCACATACCGCTTCACTTGACCGTGATTTCTCAGCAGCTTCACCCTTTCAATAACATTTTTATTGTTTGAGACAACCATGCCTCCTTCGCCTGTAGTCATGTTCTTTGTGGCATAGAAACTGAATACAGCTGCATCACCAAAACTTCCGACCTTTTGATTCCATGCTTCAGCACCATGTGCTTGTGCAGCATCTTCTATCAGTATTAATTTTCTGTCTCTAGCAATATCTATCAATGCTTTAACATTTGCTGGCTGTCCAAAAAGATGCACAGCTATAATCGCCTTTGTCCTACCAGTTATTTTTTCCTGCAAATCGTTCACATCGATATTAAATGTGCTGTACTCCACATCAGTAAATCGTGGAATGGCTCCAACCATAAGAACAGCAGTAGCGGTTGCAATAAATGTATAGTCAGGAACCAGTACTTCATCGCCTTGCCCTACACCTAACGCTTTCAATGTTAGCGCAAGCGCTACCGTTCCATTTGACACTGCAGCTGAATAGGATACCCTAATATAATCAGCAAACTCCCTTTCAAACATCTCTACCTCCATACCATGTGCAATCCATCCTGATCTCAAAACATTAACAACAGCTCCTATATCATCCTCATCTATAACCGGCTTAAATAATTGAATTTTCTTAATCATGATCTATTTTGCCCCTTTCTACAATTCTATTACTCTCCTCAATGAAGTGAGCTTTATAGGTCTTGAAGGAGCTACGTACACATCATCTTCTATTCTAATACCAAATTTTTTATGCATGTATATCCCCGGCTCTATTGTAATAACATCTCCTAATTCAACTTCATGATCGGAAGCCTTCGAAATTCTAGGCTCCTCATGAACGTCGACACCTATTCCATGTCCAAGACCATGAACAAAATATCTGTGGATATTCGACTTCATTAGTACACTCCTTGCTACTTCATCGATGTTACTATACCTTTCGCCTACCTTTAAGCACTGTATAGAGCTGTCTATAGCATCACTTATTATATTAGCAAAATCTCTAATAGTTCCGGCTTCCTTTTGTGGATTACTTGGTAAGATAATCCTCGTTATGTCAGAGACGTATCCGTGAACTCTCACCCCAAAGTCAATTACTATAGGCTCATTACCCCTAAATATTGTAGAACTTGGTATGTGGTGTGGTTTAGAAGTATTAGCTCCTATTGCCACAATAGTGCTAAATGCAAATCCCTCTGCACCAAGTTCCCTTGCCCTACTCTCTATGAGACCAGCAATAACCTGCTCACTGAGCCCGTTCTTTATCCTGGGAATAGTGTCTTCTATAGCTTTCTCTGCTATTTCTATAGCCTTCCTTATCATTTTCACTTCCTCTTCACTCTTGTTACGCCTTATCTTCTTAATTATACTCCTTATGTCTATACGAATGGAACTACTATCGTTCCCACAAATCTCATTACTGTCCACAGAAATTCTCCTAGACTCCTTGCACACCCTCGCTATATTATTCTTCATATCCTTAACATCTACTATCTCTGTATCGAATTCTATTCCCATAGTTGAAGGAGCGACCGGATGGACAGCTAAGTTTTGTACATAACTGTATGTCTCTACAATTCTGTAGTACTCAAGCGATGAAACATAGGCATCTAATTCCATGGTATTCATATCAATGATTATAGCAAAAACTCCTAATTCCTCCGGTGGTGGGCTATAGAGGTCAGCAAAAATGTAGTTCAATGCATACTTACTCTGAAGCACTACTTTCTCAGTCTCAACATTATGATCTTTTAATGTGCTAAACAATTTGCCTAATCTCAATTCAAATGGTCTCATACACGATCTCCTGAGTGTATTCCCTACATCATTTGTTGCGTCAAATTTATTAAGTAGTTTGTTTTATATACATTTCTCAATTCCACTTACTCTACCTAATCACATATAAGTCGCATTTGATCTGCGATATAAAAACTAATTGAATATCTGAGGGAAATCTTCAATGTAATGTAAGAAGAGGCTGGCGTTTTTATAGAATTAATCTATACATTTACCACAAAAAGTTTTTGAGCTGTCTCTGATCTATGTGTTAGAGAGCCGGCAGAGAGCTAGCAAGCTTAGGATCCATAATAGCAAAAGATGGAGGTTATTTAGAGAATGATAGGGCAGAGGCCACTTCCGATAAACCCTTGTCCAAAATGCGGAAGTGAACTCAGACTTATTATAGAGGCTGAATACCGAGGAAAACAATCCAATATATCCTATGGTTATATTTGTAGCGTATGCCGCTATAAGGAAAGAGTTGAACAGATAAGCATAGAATTAAATAGTGATAAACTGCTTATAAGTAGAGTTAAGCATATAAAGTAAGTTAATAATTTTTAAATACACATTATAATGAAGCCAGCAAAAGGGTTTATTAATATGATGGATAGCAGTAAAATGATGACAGTGTTGATGACATTGGCATCTATGGTGTTCTTTGCATTTGTATCCACGTTTATACCTCAGGATCTTATATGGATTGTATTTCTTCTCTACACAATAGTATTCATGTCTCTATCAATGACTTTACCACGCATGCTATCACGAAAAAAACATGGTGATATAAGGGGAGCTATTCTGTTGAAGGTGGACCGTCAAGAAGTTACAAAAATCATGATGAGAGACCAAGAGATAGATAGTGAGATAAAGCCCCAAGTACTCGCATCTCTAGCTCTGCTACCCTTATCAATAGCTATATGGATTATAGCTTCCTATACAATCTTCCCATATTTAATTCCAGCTTCACGAGACACAATAACAAAGTTTGAATTATTTACGCGGTATTTGTTATTCTATGCAATTCTAATAGGATTAATGAGAGTCGTGGCGTACTTCTTCACACCTAAAAAGATGCTCGTCCCCCTCAACAATTATGAGATTAGAAGTGGTGGTATAAAGTCAGGTTCAATTATTATACCTTTTCCCATAGATACAGATCGATATGAAGTGATAGTAAATCATAGAAGGAGTTTTATAGACATTCATGATAGGAGGACGAAACAGATATACAGACTATACGTGTCTGATGTTAATAAAGTTGAATCATTCATACAAAAGCATGGGTTTCAAAAATGAGTAATACCACGGCTGCTCCATGGAAAGTACCTAATCCTCTATCTCCAACTCACGACTTAGATTACACATCTTTATTAAGGAGTATGTTCATCCCATTAAATGAATGCACTTCATCAATATCATTGGCACTGACTATAATGGCAATAACGTTCATTCTAATAGGCATCTCTTTATTAAGAATATCATTGTGGAAACGGGAACAGAAGTGATGGGGATAGTGTAATCATCTCTATAAAGGGGTGTCAGGTTCACCAATTCTTATATTCTTAAATACGATAGCTTTGGCTACGCTTATGGCTGTCAATACATTCCATCTCTTTATCGGTACCGATCTTATATAAATAACCCAATCTGGATTCTCTAAATCTACTCTACGGTTAATACCCTCAGCAATCATCCTTATTGCTTCAGTACTAGAAAGCTTTGCAAGCTTCCCTCTTCCGTCCATGGTAAATATCTTGCCATGTAATGTTATCCTAAAGGAGGAGTCCTGTGGTATTCTGATCAATGCGTATTTCTGAACCTCTTGGACTATTCTGATGATTATAGGTTCTACAACGCTGTCTACCGGTATAACACGATGAATTGGAGTATCTTTCCCATATAAGCATGTTTTCAATCTATACCATGCAGAATAAGGATCTGCAACACTTATTAATATGAGCGAGGATCTGACCCTCACAACAATGTATGAAGATCCAATACAGTCGGTAATTTGTGAAAAGGCCCAATTTATATTTTCCTTGCCAGGCTCACATGTCACAACTAGGTTAAAATTCATTCTCATCTCCTCACTATCTTTAAGTATAGAATGCTTTTTCTAGGTATTATAATAGCTTTATTGCTCTGCGCCAGGCCTACTTCATCTCTTGTTACCTTTGTTAGACGTCCCTCAATTTCGTTCCCATTAATGAGTTTTGTGTAAACATCAGAACCAATGAATTCCTCATCCAATACGTGCTCCTTTTCACAGCACTCACCTAGACCATGTATGTCACTCAATCCTGTAATGATGTAGAGTATGGACTTCCTAGGTATTATCGTTGGCGTGTTCTCGATAGACATCCCCAATTCGTACAGTGCTACTTCATCAACTATTCCCACAAGCCTCTCTCCATTAATAGTGTGAATTTCCAGACTTCTGCCTTCAAATTTTTCATTTACTATGGCCACACCTCTTCTCTTTGCTGAATAGTATTGGTTCACCAGATTCACCTCATACTAGTTTTATCTATTTAAGGAATTTAATAAGTTGATTATACACATGAAACACGCTTTTGAAAGCTTATAAAAAGTTCTTGGAAACTTGTTTAGCATAAAGTTTTAATTTTTATAGTAACGATATGTATAGTGTGGTGACAAACATTTGTGTCAATAAAGTTATACAACACTCTATCTCGTAAAGAGGAAGTATTTGAGCCTAATACACCACCTATGGTAAAGGCATACTTCTGTGGCCCCACAGTTTACGATTATACACACCTAGGGCACGTAAGGGCTTATCTGGCTTTTGATTTCATAAAGAGGTATTTGATGCTAAGAGGATACGATGTAACACACGTTCAAAATATTACCGATATAGATGATAAGATAATAAAGAGGGCAAGAGATGAGGGTGTTACATGGAAGGAAATTGCAGATAGGTTCACACAAGAATACTTAGATACCTTGCAAAATCTTAGTATTAAGATAGATGTTCACCCCCGTGTTTCTGAGCACATTGACGAGATTATCCAATTCATTCAAGTTTTAATCGAGAAAGGATACGCCTATGTTGCTCAAAGTGGCTCGGTATACTTCGACCTCTCTATGTTAGATGATTATGGTAAACTATCAAAGAGATTTAGTGCAAAAGAGTGGCGCCAAGAAGAAGAATTCCTTTCTGAAAAGAAAAATCCCTTCGACTTTGCATTATGGAAGGCCGCAAAACCTGGAGAGCCGTGGTGGGATTCTCCATGGGGGCGCGGCAGACCTGGATGGCATACTGAATGCACCGTAATGAGTACAAAGTATCTCGGAATGCAATTCGATATACATGGAGGCGGGCAAGACCTAATTTTCCCCCATCACGAAAATGAAATAGCCATGGCTGAGGGCGCCTTTACAATAAAACCATGGGTAAAGTACTGGATCCACATAGGATATCTAACAGTAAAAGGTGAGAAAATGAGTAAAAGCTTAGGCAATATTATTTTAGCTAAGGAGGCCATCAAGCGTTGGAGTCCTGAAGTTCTTCGACTGTGGGCCTTTTCTGCACATTATAGAACCCAGCTGGAATTTAATGAGGATGCTATGGAGAACTACAAAAGCATCTATGAAAGGTTGATTCTAGCTGTTGAAACTCTGAAAAAGATGCTCAAATCTTCACAGCAAGTATTTAGCCTTAGGGAATCTGAAATAGGAGTATTAAAAGATCTTGAAGCTGTGAACCTCTCTTTCTATAATTCAATGGATCACGACTTCAACACTCCAAAAGCCCTTGAATCCGTACACAGACTCACATCAATTGTATTTAAAGATATAGAACAGAGAGAGAATTACATTCTTGCCTCAAGAGCGTACACCATTCTCTGGAACTTCAATAGAGTGCTAGGAATTCTAGACAAGTATTTTATGGAGGGTTCTCAAACAAATGTAGAAATTATTAAGAAATTGGTCGATCTCATAATAGATGTAAGAACTGAGCTAAGGAAAAGAAAAGAATATGTGCTTAGCGATAGAATAAGGGAAGAGCTCTTAAATATGGGTATAAAGGTATTAGATTATAAAAATGAGAGCAAGTGGGTATGGCAATATTGATATGTATATTAGCCTCAGATAGGGTACCTGTAGAAACTTTATCAAAGGTTATAAGTAATGTGATACAGGAAGCGAGAAAGGTCGAGACTACTGTCAACTCTATCAATATAGTATTCTACAGTAGGGATATAGAGAATGCTTTTAAGTACAAAAATGTCTTCACAAGATATGTAGATATTGGAGTGCGAGTATATGTAGAAGACAGGCCTTCACAGTTAATGAAGATATTGGCCCCATGTACTGTAGTATACACAGCTATTGGGGATCATGTAGTAGAAGAACTTTCTAAGAAAATTGGCATAACCATAAAAAGGGTTTAGCGGTCCCCGTCGCTCCACCTAACATCATTCTCCTCAGGGGTGCTCCTACGGTCATCCCAATTATATTATTGTTTAAAGGGTATTAAAATGTATGCTAGGGCGTGCGAAATATGTAATGAATTGCCTGGTACCATTAAGTGCCCAATATGCAATAGACATGTCTGTGAGAGACATTTCGATAATTCTAATAAGCGTTGCATCATATGCAAGGAGAGTACATGCAATGTCTGCAGTGATAATCTATCCATAACACGATGTAATATATGTGGTCGAAAAATATGCCACTATTGCTCTATCGAAATAGACGAAGTACGTAAGATTTGTGCGTACTGTATCATTTCCTCAAGATTCAAAGTAGTTGAAAAGCTTACTGAATCAATGTTATAATTGATTATTAAGCTCCGACCCTACCTATGCCATAGAATCGCATCCTTATTTACCATCTTATTTTGGAGGCTACTTCAACTTAAACAGCAGTTTTATGGCCTGATCGCTACTATAAAACTAATAAGCACACGTTCTAGAGTATGTTTAGGTGTTAATATTGAATATCTCAAACACTATATTACAGCATACTGATAATCTCTATAAAGAAATCAATGAAAGATTAGATAGGGCTGTGAGAGAGGGGGCTAGTAAAGAGTACGTTCAAATCTTATCAGAATTGGTGTCGTTCATATCATCTTTAAGAAAATTCCTAGTCAATGCCTCAGTACTTGATAATATTCACAGCAGTGTGAAAAGTGGTAAGGTATGCTTCCAATGGTTGTACACTGAGGACGGTGCCCATATCTCCTTAGTAAAGTTTGATCCCTTAGTAACAGTGGCTTATGATAATGCAAGAATATACGTAGGTTTCAATGAGAAGGGTGTTGGAATTCATGGTAACACTATAGAATATCATATAAATTCGCTAAAGGAAGTTGTATCCTTAAATGAAATCGGCACTATTATAGTTAAAAAGAGCTTAGTATTAGACACTCTAGGCACACTAAAAACCGTATTGCAGCATTTTATGGAGGACTTTATCAAATGTTCAAGGACATTTAAAGTTAAGAGTATATAATTACATAATAGAGCGATCAGTTGGGGATTCTAACATCACAGCATTTTTAGCTCAGGAAGGGCTGGGCTTTCATCAATCTATGATATCAATAGGTGCCATTTTCTAGTTGTATTGTCATACACTACTAGTGCGGATTCCTTTAGTTTATAGAATAATCTGCTCTCTATAGAATCCAGAGCCCTTCTAATTTCATCATCATTGTTTGTACCTATTGTTAATATCTTTTTTGTAAAATTTTCCCAAAAATCAGGATCTACTGCTATCCTCTCATCCTTTGCTTCAATGACCTTTGCATTACTTTGTTCTAGTCTTGCAAAGAAGCTATCTCTATCTTTGATTCGACTAGCTATATCTCTTTCGAATATCACTTTCTGTTCTTTTAGTATATCAATGGCTGTTTTTCTAGGGGCCTTGTGCTCGGTTTTCATACGGGATTCAACATCACTTTTCATCTTCAACCTTTCCTCCATCTCTAAAATTTTTTGCTCGATTCCTTCTATTCTTTCTACGATTTCCGCAGTTTTCCTACTTAGCTCATCCACTTTAGATGTAAAAGGATTTATCTTATCTTGAATCCTCCTCTCCAGCAACAGGACTATTCTGTCCAGTGCGGCCTGAGGCTTCTTTGGTAATTCATCTATCGTCTCCTCCTTACCCTGTTTACCCAATTCCCTCATTATAAGAGATCTTACGTATTCTGCAATAGTTAGAAACCCTTCCTCCTTTGCTCTCTTCTCAAGCTCCTCATAAAGTTTATCATCAATCTTTACCGATACGATTCTCATCAACTTTACCTAAATAGATTATTTGCCTATAAGAATTAAAAGCTGACTTGCTCTATAGACTTTCTATATGAATAAGTTGATTGAGAACGTATTCCCTTATCTCTTTAGCTGACGGAAGATTTCTAATTAGTTGACCATTATCTAGATATTTTACGAGCATTGGCTTGGCTTGAGAACCATCACTGCACATAATATCTTTACCAGGAACATCTATATAGTCTTCATAGATGGGTTTACATCTGTACAGCTGCTTCATTCCAGGGAGCTTGCCACGTTTTGTGATGGGTATCCAGGCTCCTCTAGCTTCATCATAGATTTCAACTATATCCATGCTTAAGTCAACAGATGGTGGAAACGCTATAGAGGTTCCTACACCAAAACCGTCCGCAACTTCTTTTAATCTCACAATGTTATCCTCATCAACACCTCCACTAATAATTATCTTCGCATTACTAAAGCCATATAGTTTGAGTGTCCATTTGACCTCTTGAGCTATCATGTAAATGTCACCTCTTCTACTCCTAGGGGTATCCAAACGAACCCCCCATAGCTTTTTCCCAAGACTCTGTGCTGCTAGCAAACTCTCGTAACGTTCATCATAAAAGGTATCAACTAGTGCTATTCTAGGTACATCCTCAGATACAACCTCATCAAAAGCTTGAAACGCTTTAACAGGATCTTCAAAAACTATTATTAGGACGTGTGGCATCGTTCCCCTGGGCTCTATATCTATGAATTCTTTACTCATTGTTCCTGAAACTGCGTCACACCCTCCTATGTATGCTGCTCTGTCTAATGCTGGTGCAAGTGCTGGATGCTGCGCCCTTAGTCCAAAGAATAGAAGCTGTTTTTCCCCTGCTAACTTCTTGATCCTTGCTGCCTTTGTTGATACACTAGAATAGAATCTTAGAATGCCGAGCAATGCCGTCTCAAGATGTATAATATCACATATCTTTCCCTCAACTATGGTTAATGGCTGTATCTCTTTAAATATTGTGCCTTCAGGCAGAGAATAGAGCGTTACATTATTATTTATCAGAAGAGCTACCACCTCTTCAAGTCCTGCAAATACAGCCCATTTATAGTTTTTCGGAAGGCTGTACGCATGAACTTCGTACCTCACCATCTTATCGCATAAACCGTATTTCTCCAAAATATTCCTGCTTCTAATAAAGTATATGTCTGTAGCTTCGCCTCTTTTGATTCTATCAGCATCCAATATATAAAACTGCGGTCCTTTGCCCTTCATGAATCTTCCACCCTTAGTGATTACCTATAAATATGCGAGCATTTTATACTATTGCGAAAATCGACTTACGCAGGCAAGACTATAATTACGATCCTCCAATATACTACTGTTATTGTTCTACTCTTATACCCTTCCTCTCAGCGAGTTTTTGCGGCATTATTGTTATAATTCCCTGCTCTTCATCCCTTACAACAATGAAATTAGAACCGAACTTCTCGACTATATTTCTTGGTATATAGAGATTGAGTGATAGTGTGAAGTATTCGTAACTGTATATCCTATCTTTTACATTTTTATGACCTATTATCCTCCTTACCTCAACCCTTCTGATCCTAAGTTTCGAAGTCCCTACAGTCTCCACCGTAGCTCACCTAAGCCTTCTCTTTAAGGTGAAAATAAAATAAGCTTTTTTAAAATTAAAATTATTCGATGTATATACCTGGCCTTAAGGGCAATGCAACTTTTTTCTTGCTGCCCAGATCTGGCACTTTGGCATCCGCAGCCGAGTATACTTCTACGCTAGCTCTTACTTTTTTGACTATATACTCCTGCGCCATAGTAAGCAGCTCTAATTCATCCACATTTTTGCACCTTAGGTAGAGTTCTTTAATGTCGTCACCAATAGTTGTAGCTATATCGTGTAGCGCTTTTAATACTGTTCCAATGCTCTTCTTATCCATCTTTAACTCCTTAGAGAGTTTATCTATTATTTCTGATGGTCTAACCCCTGCCGTAATTTCTTCCAGCACTCTTCTCATAATTACCTGACTATCACGTGGAGCCACATATATTACAACTCTATGCACCTGGGTCCTTTTGGTTGCTTTAATAATGTTATTTATCGCGTCAATCACCATATTCGCATACCTAAAGGCTAGTAGAATATTTACGTCAACCTCTCTTGGCACATCAACCATTTTATTGGCAAGCATTCCCTCTAAAAATGTTTTACTCCATATTTCCTCAGCTATAAATGGAGTGTAAATATTTATGAGACCTAACCATATTCTGATTGCATCAAGTATCTTTCTACTAGGTGTTCCTACAAGTCCTATGTAAGTTCTAATAAGATCTCTAAGGTCGTAGTATATAGATATACCAGCGTCCCTAATTCTAAATTCTTCAAGAGCACTGATGATCCTCTGAACTCTATACACAAATTCGTTCCAGAACCACTCATCAATGATGGTCATTTCACTTCGCAGTTTTTCCTTATTATGGAAGAGCTCTGTTATTTCACTTGATAGTGTTTGAAGAAGCTGTGGGTATTCATTTTTACATAGTTTTTCAAGCATATCTTGGTCTATATTCTCATCCTGATGCACCTCTGCATTTAATGCTAACAGTAGTCTAACTACGTCAGCTCCGTATGCGGTTATTAACTTCTTCAGTGGTATTATATTCCTTGCGGATTTGCTCATCTTCTGCTGCCTTACAAGAACCCAACCATTAGCTACTATGCCTTTGGGACATAATCTTCTTGGAAAGAGTGCGAGGTGATTAAACACAAAGAAGGTTAAGTGATTTGGTATTAGATCCTTACCACTAATCCTCGCATCCAACGGATACCAATACTCAAATTCTCTATTCAACTTCTCCAAAACTTCCACAGGTATATTCAACTTGTGTGAAAGTTCTTCAACGCTACCTTTTTTTACGAATACATAGTCCCAAAACTCCCTAGTCAGCTTACTACTATCAATTCCATACTCTCTTAATTTGTGTATGACAGTATAGAAAGCCATGTAAATGGTTGAATCGCTCAAGCTTTCTATAATCCATCTACTATCCCATGGAAGTGGCACTCCTAAACCTCTAGTTCTTGCACATGCTCTTCTCTTTAACCAATCAATCGTCGCTTCAAATTGAGCTATAGATTCCTGTGGTACAATTTTCATATCCCTTAACCACTCCTTTACCGTACTCTTCCATCTGTCATCCCCATAATTTATGAACCATTGATCTTGCAGAATCTTAACCACAATTTCTGTACCACATCTACAGTAAACGGGTTTATTGATGAGTTCATATATAGGAACGCCAAGTTTATTGGTGATAACATAGCTTCTTATTCTCTCCCTGGCTTCCTTAACGCTACTACCAGATACATTTGATTCAACAAACTTTCTATGATCTGCTAGATTATTTAGAATAACATCATGCAAATCATGTAACATGCAACCTGACTGTAATTCTGATGCATATACGGCTTTTGTAGCCTCATCAAGTTTTTCTTTCTCTTCCTGTGACTTTATATTCATGGTTTTTAGAATTTCATAAGCCGTAGCAACTCTCTTACCACTGGTTTCTATAATGATTCTCGGTTTAATAGAGAATACCTTATCTGAAAATGATGGATCAGCTTTCAATTCTTCAAGCGCTATCGCATCATAGGGAGCATGTGCAGGAACACTCATTACAATTCCTGTTGCAAATGAAGCATCGACAAACTTTGCAGGGAACACTGGTATCTCCTCACCTGTTATTGGGTTACGTACCCTTACCCCACTTAGTTCACTCCCCTTAACGAATCTGACTACTTCAAAATTCAGCTGGTATCTTAGCCTACTACCCGCTTTTTCCCCTATGATCCATATAGATCCATCAGCTGTCCTAATCTCTAGGTACATTTCATCGGGATTAACCCACAGGTTTGTTACACCAAATACTGTCTCAGGTCTTAGTGTTGCAGCCGGATACAGAACGTTACTTTCATCTCTAAAGAATATAGCTATAAACTCCCCAATTTCGGGCTCAACATCACCCTTTGTATCATGCATACCAACAGGCATTTCATGCCTTGGACACCAGCCAACAGGATGTGTTCCTTTTTCAATAAGTCCCTTTTCATACAAGTTAAGGAATTGCCAATGTATAAATGACTTAAACTCTGGATCAATTGTTGTAAACTCCCTTCTCCAGTCGATAGATAGTCCGAATAAACACATAGTTTCCTTCGATACCCCATGGAAATACCTAGCTAAATACAGCGGATCGCTCATTTTTTCTATATTCTCATCCGAAACCTCATATACTCCTCTAAAGAGCTCTATTAACTCCTTATCACCGCCGGCTATAGCCTCTGCCATTGATATTATTGGCGTACCTGTATAATGGAACCCCATTGGAAATAGAGTGTTGTATCCTTGAAATCGCTTAAAGCGAGCAATTATATCTGCTATGAGATATGTTCTGCCATGCCCAATATGTACTGGTCCATTAGGATACATAAAAGCTGCAGTAATGAAGTACTTTTTCATGTTTTCATTAGATTCAGCTTCAAATACCTTCTCTTTTAACCATTTTTCACTCCATTTTATCGATAATTCAACAAAATACTTGTTGACATCTACTTCCATTTCAGTATCTACCTGGCAGCTGGCGCATCATACAACTTTACCCTATACTACCATTTACACTTTTTATGCATATATGCTAGCTCTACTTAAATACTGATTGATAGAGATTACTAGCAAGTAGGTGACACACAATAAAATGCACTTCCAATAAAAACATCATTAGAACCGCTCTGCTACTATACGCATTTATTGCAGTCGGCTATACCATAGTACTCGTCCCATTTTACGTAGTTCACATCATCGTTAATCTCATTACTAATCAATTATTTCAGTTACTAAGTTTTATCATAGTGTTTCTGTTTGCATCCTCATTATTGTTTATATGGTACTACGTAGCGGTAAGAGTGATGGGCCTATTAATAGGTGCACATAAGCATATAAGTATTCAAAAATAAGATTTTAAATAGAAAATCATGTTAATAAGCAAGACAACCAGATGATGTACTTGGCCGTTACGGAAGATGAGTCAAATGAGGAGTGTGGTAGCCTCTGATGGGATGAGGAGACTTGCCCCCAACAGAGTTGATGAAGATATTATCGCGAGCTGACCACATTAAAAGGGAGTTTATTGAGTTTCTATTTAACAACAATCTTGCTTTAGATGATGGAAAGAAATACCAGTACCTCAACCCACTTCCACACACTCTTAAAAACGCTATAATAATAGATTCAGATAGCATTTTCCTTAAATGTTATGGAACAAGCTTCTGTGAAGAGGATGCTGCTTTAGAAAACAAATACGTAGGGTATACTGATAGTCTTATACTAGACGGCGTAAGTCTGTATGCCAATAATAAATTTTACGTTCACGGGCTTCCCTCAGCTAGGTTGAATGTTATACAGTTGCTAAAAGACGGAGAGATCTTTATCTTATTTCCGAGGGAAATCACTTCAATCCAGATATACAGTGAACATGAAGGAAACGTAACTTCGCATTCAATTAAAGAGAGTTTAGAATTCAGAAACACAATAGCAACAACCATTTCTAGCGGCCACACCGTACTTTCTCTACTATTTTACAACCCGGTAATTGTGAGATGTCCAAATAGAAAAGTGTGTATAGTTTGCACCCCAAGTAGAAATGTTATTCTGTCCCTACTAAATGAGCCAATTATAGGTTTAGTAAGAAGGTACTATCTAACTCGATTCATAACCAAGATGATTATTGGATTGAACATAGAAACGCCATTAATAGAGTTTCTAGACTATACAACAATATCGTTACCTATTACATTTAGTGGTAATTGTATTAGATTAGCCATATTTAATTTGCTACATAGGTCAGCTAACAGTATCATTAAAAGTTACAGGTACATTACGAAAATAGTTCTTGATAGTGTGACCGAATATAATTACAGGCATAGCATAATTAGAATCGGGCTTCCACCATACTCCAGGACAGAATTTGAACTATGCATCCACACGTTATAAGGTAGAATAAAATGGAACACTTACTCGTGGCTGTAAGCTTGGTTAGTTCAATTAAACTATGATATTAGTGTATACGAAAATCTAGCCCGATTCGAAGTACATTAAAAATTGAATTATTTAAGAGGCCTGTAATTCAATGCAATCTTAGAGAGCTTCAAACCTTGAGCCTGATCGTAAAAGCTATTGCAATGCCAGCTTCTTTATGGCGTTGAGGAGCTGTTCTTCATATGGTAACCCAACAAATGCTACTCTACCATTAATCACAATTGTAGGTACCGTAGAGATGGTGTATTTATCAGCTATGTCGGGATTCTCATAAGCCTCAATAATTACTGATTTTACATTGCCGTTGCCGTATATTTTGCTTGCATAGGCAAACATATTGGCAAGTAGTACAGCGTAAGGACAGTAGGGACAAAGGGGTGTTACAACTACTTCAATACTCACTCGTCCACGGAGCTGCACTATCTCCTCCACAGTTTTCGGTGAAAGTCCGTGGTCATTCGTACTAAGCCTAATTATGGTTTCAATAAACCCCTTTATTTCTTCTCCAGCAGGCATTCCAATATATGCTATAGCGTCATCTAACAATATGATTGTTGGCACCCTATCAATTTCATACATTTTAAATGCATCTCTATCCCTTGAAACTTCGTATATCTCTAACTCTATGGCTTTCTCATTCCCCACTAGTGGGCTAGAATCCCTTATTGTTCTTACTAATTTCTCGGTCTCACCACATGCAAAACAACCTATTCTATCGTTTGATGTAAATAATTTGATTGTTATAGTATTTTTCATTTCTTTTAAGGCTTCTTTCAGGGCCTCTATATCACTTTCCGTCAGATCAACTTTAAACATTTCCTCTATATATGGGGGAAGATTATTTTCCGTGCCACTTAAAATCTTTTGCCACCATTGCTCATTACTTCATTATCACTATTTATCTATAACCCACCTTAAAAAGATTAATTACGTGAAACAGTCCTATTCGTAGTACTCCTTATTTATGAACCTTAGAACTATCTCCTTAACCCTTTCAACCTCCTTTTTAATATCCTCATTATTCAATTCTTTTAATCTTAATTCATTGGATTTGAGTACAAATTCGAAGAGTTTAGATGGATATGCTTCGTTTAATATTTTAGTATTTGGTATGAGGCAGTGCCCACCTATGTGATCTGGGTAATATATAGGTCTATCTCCCAAAACCTTATGAACTTCCCCTATAAATTCAGCTATAGCCTCTATCTCCGCCCCATAAATTCTAGCAACTCTGTGTATTTCCTGCCATGATGCTATCATTATCGCTCTATACACAGTTTCCCACAACTTTGCTAATTCTATACTTTCTGGAGCTCCCTTATACACTCTCACTTTAAAACCTGCAAGGTTTAAGTGTTGAACAGCCTTTTCAACCTCGCTTGATGGTAGCGATACAATCCACTTGGGCCAAAAATATAGATGCTTAACAAGATTCGGATGCTTACCTCTAACTGGAGAAAAAACTGTTGTAATATTTATTTTTTGGAATATTTTTCTAGTAGTTCCAGGAACAACAGTAGAATGTATTACTACCATCTTGGGTCTAAAGCGTTCCACATAACCACATACTTGCTCTGTAAACTTACCACTATACGGAAAGGTTATATGGAGAAGGTCGACTTGCTGTGGTAGTTCTTCATACTTGTTGAGAGTTTTGCTTGGATCTATATCATACCCATAGATTTCGTACTTCATGCTGCTCTTAAGTATGTGGTACACAGCTCTACCGACTTCCCCTAGTCCAATAACGACTACCTTATCCATACTCATTCACGTTAATTCATTTAATAAGCTTCTTATCTAAAGTGTTAAACCTTGTATCGCATTAGGGTATATAAGTATTCTAGGTCAACTTAATTGTTTACTTTAGGAGGTTTCTGACGTATTCTAGTATAGCCAAATTAATGCGCTCTATTACGAATTAAACTGCTATACCTGCACTCATTTTTCGATGGGTATGTATTTGCCGGTCTGATTGCTTTATCACTGCTATCTAAATAAAGATTCTTAAAATATCTTTCTTACTCCCTAGTCCCTAGTAAGCAACAATGGGAACAAATCTGCTAATAGCAACGATTTTAGTAGCATCTCTAAATAATACTTACAACTGTAATTCTCGATATGAAGACACCATTCTAACGCCATAAACTTTCAGTATTCAATAGGTAGAGCCGAATCTAGAAAAGTCAAGTACACTATTTTTGAGATATCAGTAGTATAAAATGAACTGCCACATTCAGTCTAAGGGAATTTATAACAGACAGATATTCTAACTCAGGCTCAGGCATATAGCAGAGAATTATCGCTTACTGATATAGATCTCGTCATACAATACGAGAATATTGAGTTATATAGAGGAGGTGATGGCTGTTCGAAATCGTTTTGCGGTTACAAGTATTGTAATTGACTGTTCTCAAGGCTACTTGTAAGTGGTCTAGTGCTAAATAATTGTGGTCTGCCAAGAGGAGTTACATAGATTAATTTAAGAGTTAAATGAGGCTGCAGATAGATGGGGGAATAAATATTGAATTAGTAGAAATAAAAGAGATTGGATCGTTTAAGGATGTCTGTACACTATGATATAATATGATTAGATGAATTGCTGCTAATACAAGTAGAACGATAGCAATTCTTAAAGCAAAGGACACAGAAAGACACTAATTATAAATGTTGAATGTAGAGCAAAAGCTCTTAAGTTAGTAATGGAGCCGCGCTTAGATGATGTTTTCCCTAAGCATCTCATGGTATCACAGGGGAAGTTTCTACTGCATTTCATAAAAAATAAATATTAGAAAGCTCAGGTGGTAGATTAATAAAAAGTAGATCAGAGTAGCTCAGCTACATCACTTTTCTCAGAGCCTTTTAAATCATCATTCTGCTTAGTATTGATTTTTTATGGCTTTAAAACTGCTTCTATCTGCATAGTTTACAGTATAGTATTTCGGTTTAAGTGTGTTTATAATGTATTCAAACGCCTTCCAAGGATCACTCATTTCACCACATGTATACACGTCCACTGTAGCATATCTGTAGCTAAACCACGTATGTACTGCTATGTGACTTTCTAAAACTAGCGCTATTACAGAAACCCCACCTTTCTTGCCACCAAAGCTCCAGCTTTTAATCTCAACGAGAGTCATATTGGCCAATTTCACGGACTCTAGCACAATATTCTTTAATTTTTCTTCATCGCTAGCTATAGCTACATCTATGTCATATAGATTTCCGTACACATGTTTTCCAACTACTCTATCTTCATCAAATGTTTGATTGGTTCCTTCCTGGTTCATTTCAGACAGGCGCCTAACATCCAGCTGTAGCATTGTTAGGGGCTTTATAAACTCAGCGTATATGAGAATTTCAAAGTAGCTTCATCTAGAAATTAAATTGATAGAATCCTACACAAGCACAGATATATGCTACCATAATCAATTCCTAACTACTTATCTTATATAATGGTGGAGGTGAATCTGTATTAAGGATTGATCCTAATTTGCAATGTTGAACGATTAAGCTGATGTTATTTTTTGTGGACAGAGAATTGAATATGTACAGTATCTACACTCCCATGAATATCGAGGTGCGGGTCGGCCTGTAATGACAGTCTCGACCAACTTGATCAGCTCTTCATCGCTTACTGCTCCCTTTACCTGAAATTCCACTATTCTACTAGGTGTGATGTATATCAGTAGTGCCTTATTTAGATTTGAAAGCCATAGATATAATCTCGCTTGAGTAATATGGTGCTCATGTGGTAGATTCTTATCCGAGCTGCTGGATTTAATTTCAATAATGTAATCTTTAACAATGGCATCTACACGTCCTTTTATGATATACGTATTGTTGTCTAAGTTTGTACGAACGCTTTTCTCGTATTCAACTTCAACCTTAATATTGTCCATTCCAAAGAGTAACTGTAGAAGTCTTTCTAGCCCTTGATGAATAATTTCACCATATAATGTAATTGGACTAAATGCCGTTCCAAGTGCTAGCTCTTTATAGAGTTTTTGATACTTATATTTCAATGGACAATAGATGAGGTCTGTGACATAAATTTCATTTCTAAGCTTTTCCTCCAAGCGCTTTTTAGCTTCAGCCACTTTCCACGAGTATAGCAGATTAGTTATATTGAATTCGTTTTCAATCAAGTTCTTCCACCGGTTTTCGCAGTCTCATCTCTCATATAAATTCTCTACGGGGTACCAATTTGCTGAAAATTTATATAGTGTAATTAAGCTTCTCTAAACATGCTTAAAAGTACTTGAAACAAAGTAAGTGATGAGGGGACCACGGTCTGAAGTAATGATGTTGAATACTTGTGGCTGAGAAGCATGAGAGAACTTTGCCTATCTATACCTAATAGTAGGAGGGCGCTATTTCTTGCAATAGGTGGTGGAGGCGATATCATTCTAACTACAGTGCTTGCATTATCCTATGAAAGATGTGGTGGTATTGCATTCATTGGAGGGATTGTTTGGGAGAGATATGTTGTTGATCCAATTCCAGGACCAATCCCTCTATCCGATTTTAGAAACGTTGATACTGAGCACCACAATTATATCGCTGTGAACCCTGAAAGCTATGCCATCAGAAACGGAAATATAATTATTCCGCAGATTGTTAGGGTATCTAAAGTTATTAATAGAAGGATGTATGTTTTTGATATACACAGTGGTCCGAAGACACTAGCTGATGCTCTCAGGCATTTTATTAACCTAGAAAAGATTGATTATGTTGTAGGTGTCGATGTAGGTGGCGACTCTATAGCTACAGGATTTGAAGAGTCTTTATGGAGCCCTTTGGCGGATGCGATAAGTGTTGCTGCACTAGCTCATATTAACAATGCATATTTAGCTTTAGCTAGCCCAGGTGCCGATGGTGAGCTTGACGTAGAATACATACTTGCCAGAATCTCGAGATTAGCAAGATTCAACGGTCTTATTGGGGGGTACGTCTTAGGGCACAAAGACGCCGAGCTGCTTGAGACCTTGGTTAGGGATAGTGTTTCTGAAGCAAGCAGAGCCGCGTTAAAGGCATTTAAAGGTGAATACGGTGTTCTTGATATACGCTCAGGAAGCCGCAAAGCCAATATTTCACCCCTCTCCCTTGTTGTTTTCATACTGGACGCTACCATCGTTGCTAGAGACAGTGTGGCCAGATTCATATATGATGCTAGTAGTATTGCTGAAGCAAGAAGTATTTTAAATGCTATGAACATCTATACTGAGCTGGATCTGGAAGAAGATTTATATGAGGAAATTTTAAATGGTAAAAGAATAGATGAAATAAATTTG
Source organism: Ignisphaera sp. (assembly GCA_025058535.1). Classification (GTDB taxonomy): domain Archaea; phylum Thermoproteota; class Thermoprotei_A; order Sulfolobales; family Ignisphaeraceae; genus Ignisphaera. The sequence goes on from JANXEL010000043.1 coordinate 19,762, forward strand.
TATGATATCAGAAAAAAAGGTAGACAAAGGCTCGCTCTTAGACATTTTATAGATGGGCCGAAAATTACGTGAGAGTCTGCTGATGGAACATTAAGATTTTGTGTCCTCCATTGTTAAAGCGGCACGTATGTATAATTTATCAGTAACACGGGTTTTCATCATGCTCAGTTACAGCCGTGATCATCATACTGAATAGCTAATCTACATCTCAGCTAAAAACTCTATCTTCTTATTCTTTTATATAGTTTAACTAAAACTTGACCAACCAATGTAAGTTTGTACCTACCCCTTCTGGTTCTTTTCAGAAAACCTTCTCTTCTCAATTTCTTTACAATACTCTTGGCTCTACTTACATCAATATTCCATAGCTCAGCCAGCTCTTCAAGACTAAAGGAAGCTTTTGAGACAGTATCAAGCACTTCCGTATAAGCAATTAAAGCTTCAAGCTTTGCTATGTATGAAGAATCTAACGACATGTTCACTACCAAATTATCTCAAAAGTTACTTAATTAATTTTGCTTCCCATTTTTTCGTGAGCTCTACACTTTGCGTAACATCTATAAATAACTTTGCTGCCTCTTCAATATCTTCCGCTTTAACTTCGTCTCTCTCCTTTCTTTCTGCAATAACTCTAGCTGGATGGATAAGTTGTATTGAGTACCTCAGACTTCTTTCACTAGCTATTTTAACAAGAACATCTATCGCATCTTTGGAAAGTTTTATTCCCTCTTCATCTGCTCTAATCACTATTATTTCTCTCATTTCGTCAGGCGTGTACGGTCTTACTGGTATGATGAGGAGTCGATCCAATAAATCCAGAGGTATTCCATGTGGTGATTCTATCTCTGTTCCCCTGACTTTAGTTACACCTCTATTGGTGGCCATTATTATTATTGGCGAGAATTCGCTCTCCATAACTCTTGTCAAGAAACTAAACGACTCTATATCGAGCATATGAACATCGTCTATAAATAAAACCCCGGGCACCAGTGTAACCTTACCCTCACCTAAAATCTTTCTAACTTGCTCATCTACAGCCTTTCTTATCTCAGGATCTATTTCTTTCTCTTCGCTGCCTATACCTATAAATGAAATTATTGCTGCTTTTCTTTGAGCAACATAGGCTTCATCAAGATCATGCAATGTTACTGTTCTAACAATCTCCTTCTCCTTAAATATCTTACCCTTTGGCATTTCCTCTAGGACTTTGTAAGTCTCTATATCATAGTACTTAGCCTTCTCAACACCTTTGACCCTACCTAGCTTATAAACTTCCCCACTATCAGCATCAATACTTACCAGATCTCCTTTTTTAATGCTAAATTGCATTAGCTGTAGAGCTATAGACTGATCCACCTCCAATGTTCTTTCATCATCTTTAGTTGTAAGCGTTACTCTGGCAGATCTCGGGATCTTAGTATATGGATTGAATGGGTGAGGCGCTAATGCGAACTTTATCTCCTTTACAACCCCTTCGTACACTCTTCTAATTTCTCTAAATCTTATACCGATAGCCCTTCTCACAGCTCTCATCAAAATCTCAGTCTTCTTCACCTCCGCTGAATATAGCTCTGCCCCATTCAACATTACAAACGGTGTATCCTCACCTAACTCTCTGGCAATAGCTATAGCCAAGGCCGTTTTACCTGAACCTGGAGGACCTACAAAGAGTATCGCTCTGCCTGCGAGTCTGCCATCCTTAATCATTTTAACAATAATACCCGCCGATCTTCTTGCTTCTACTTGCCCTACAAATCCATCCGCTACCTGTATGGGTTCACCCCTATCATCTAAACCAAGCCCCTGTATGTGACTGTGTGCACTAATTCTCTTAAGTACCTCCCTTCTACTCTCATCCTTAACTTCCCTGATCATACTCACCATTACCACCCTATATCATGGGTACTGACACTCTCATATTATTACAGACGACTTAAATACTTTATTAATAATAATCTTTCGAGGAATATCTATTCAATTCATGAGCATAAAATAGTGATACTATAAATATGACAAGCAAAATTATGTTTCGTATAGATACAATCCATTGAACCGGGGAATATATAGATAGAGGGTTCTGTTCCAACGATAAACCATGAATATACTTGGATAACCACATCCTCAATTCATAATCCTTAAAAAATGTAATTATAATAGTTGAATTACATAAATCGGCAACTGAATACAGCAACAAAAGTCTTCTCCTATAAGCCAGCATTAGTAAAGCTAATGGTGTTATGAGCATCCACATCTGGGGTTTAAATACATAGTTAAAAATTGTTGTAGACGTTATTGTGAGAAACATTGAACAGATAAATAATTTTATACTTTTTAATTGAATTGTAAGGATTGTAAGAACAGTTGTGGTGAGTAGTATTATGTATAGAACTTTATGCGTAGAACTAAGTATATCTGGAATTAACAATAGATAAAGACAATTTTCACAGTAGTGCGAAGTATAAAGTGCTAAAACATCTTGGAGACCTTTGGGTCCAGCAGAAAGGTAGACGATGATGTTAGGCACTATGATAATTGATATTAAGGTTAGTGCAAGCTTTGTAAATAGCCTTGGGTAAAATTGGCTGTTTCGGATTAATTGTATTAACTCATACACTATGACAACCACAGGTATAGCCATTAGCATATTACACACTATTGATAAACCGAATAATACAAAGGAGATTACTAGGTAACGGGTATTTGAATTAAAAAACATGCTTTTTGCATACAAATAGAATGCCATAAAAGCTAGTGATATCGTCAGTATATCCCAGCCATACGTAGCGTAGATAATTGTTGAAGGTAACAGTGGTAACAGTAGCGATAATTTAAGCTCTAGGTTCAGTAGTTCCACTAGTTTTACAAAATTAATCACAAGTAGAATAAAGGCTATCGCTATAATTGTTATATTCAGGATGTAGTTAACCCTTGCCAGATCATCTAGATAGTACTTGTAAGCAATAACATCATACTTCTGAGGTAAAACAATGTGTATAGCAGCACATGTTGTTACATACCATATACCTCCTATAAGTGGGGGGTGCTCAAACTTGTAATCAGTATATGGTATTGGGCACAGTTTCACACCTTCTATGAGGCTCTTAAACTTGGCATTGTTATACCACACTCTACTTAGCTCCACAGGATCATTGAGAAGAGCTGAATCGAACAACCTGTAGAATGTGCCATAGGTTATATCAGTATATTTAAGTCCAAAATTTTCAAAGTATATGTATGTTTTTGGCAAGTGAATGTATGTAGAAATAACTAAAGCTATAATTGTACCAACAATCGTTAACTTCTTAACGTCAGCGACAATATTCTTCATACACTATCCCTTTATAAATTTTTAACTTTCAAATAATATATCTCTTATTAGATAGTAATAGTACACGATACAGAGATGAATAAATTATGAGGCTAAGCGAAAAAATACTTTCACCTATATTATTGATTGTAATCATATTGATAAACGTATGGTTATCTGCATCCAGCGCACTCTATCTTGAGCAAGAAGAGAGCAGCAGATTTCCCCACGCAAAGGGATACGTTTCTGATGAAGTATGGTACGTCAATGCTGCAAGGAATATTTTACGAAACATATTTAGATTGACACCTAAAATTGAGAAGCCTAAGGCTACTCTAGTTTATGCCCAAAAAGATGGTGTAGAAAAAGCTAAGTTAGTGGCCCCCATATACAACATTAACGTAATATACGATTCTTTTATGAAAATAAATGCATTATACGTAGAGGCTATCAACTATAACAGCATAGAAATTTTTGCTGCTCGATCTAATGCTACCGATATTGTATATGGATGGATACTAGGCGATAGTACGGATATCAACAAGTACATGAACTACGAGCACCCACCATCAGCCAAATACTTAATTGCCTTAATGATGCTCATTTTTGGAGACAGACCACTTTTTTGGAGAATACCATCTATAATCATGGGCGTTGTAATCACCTTGTTGTCATATCTAATAACATATGCCATATTAAGGTCAAGAGAGGTTAGCTTAATAGCTTCGGCTTTCGTTGCCGTAGATCCTATGATAAGGCACTTATCTTCTATAGCTATTCTAGACATACATGTCGCTGCTTTTACACTCATAGCAATATATCTAGCGCTAAGGAATAAGCTGAAGGAAGCATTGCTCGTATTAGGCTTTGCATCAACATTTAAATTTACAGCTCTTACCGCATTTATCCCACTACTATTTATATACATTAGGGATTTTATGAGACGTTCCACGAAATTCCTTGACGTACTATCTGCTTCCATAGAGTATCTATTTCTAGCCATTTTATCCTTTGTATTTTTCCAAATATTACTTTCAGTTCCAATAATAATTAAGACGGGAATTAATGCATGGTTTAGTGAAAGCGTTCTCAAGGCAATATCATGGCATTTATCATTGAAATGCATCGGTGCAGAATGCCCTACAGCTTCAGCACCTTGGGATTGGTTCTTCGGTTTGAATTCATTTCCTTTGTACATTGATACTCATGGGAGAGTTCTATATGCAGCAGGTTTCGTACCGGCCTATGCGATAAGCTTTGTACTATTACTCTTCACATTGCCATACAGAAAGTATAGTACAGCTTCACGGGATGCATGGTATGTTCTGCTGGGCCTCTTCATAGGTTATTGCGTTCTCTGGATAGCTGGATCTAAAACTCAATACAGCTTCTATGCAGTTCAATTAACGGCTCCAATATACATCTTTTTAATTATTCAGCTATATGAATATCTAGATAGAGAACGAATTGCCTTAACTTTAAAGGCTTGGAGAGAGGTATTTGCGCAAATCTGGAGCTCAGTAATAGTTATATTTAGGTGAACGGACTTGTCCTTAGTTTCACAAATAAGAGCACTACTAGTTAAATTGGCAGACGGTATTGATAGCCTAAATATCGATACTAAGAGTTTTAGAGGTAGTCTTGAAAACTTGAAACGTATAGAGAGTGTACACTTGTACACTAAAGGCATGGTAAAACGTTTTATAGAGTTGAATGAAGATTTAAAGCATGTAGGTAGTGCGCTGGATGAGAATAATATAGAGCTCGTTGATAAGAGTGTTAAAAATCTTGAAAATAGGATACATTATATGGTATCGAGTATAGCTAAAAGTGAATTAAGGATGATCATCTTAATGTCGTTGACAATATTTTTCCTAACCGTAGCCAGCGTTGCTACATCGTATAGTTTTATATACTACCACATGGAGAATTATTCTATAGTTTTTATGATCATATCTATGGGCATAGGAAGCGTTGCATTGATAGGATTTTTCCTAAGATTCCTTCTAACAGCATTTTTAATACCGTCAATTCCATTAATTTCATTATTGCAGTTAATTGCCATCTTAACTAAAGGCTACATGGATGATTATACATTGATCCTGCTATTTGTTACTTGTTGTTCTCTCTTTCTATCACTCAATATAAACGTCTACATGGCTAGAATGTACAAGAATGCCATACTCGCATTCCTCAATTTTAGTCAAACAATTGAAAGTATTCTATCTAAAATAAATAGAATTGAAATAAGGAGGCTGAGTAGTAGTATGCAAAATCTAGTGGAGGACTATAAAAAGGTCTACAGTAATGAAGCTTATGAGCTTATTAAGTATATAGAGGAGATATCAAGAGTCAGAGGTTAACGAAAACATACAATGGTGTATATGAAATGCCTGATAAAACCTCGCCCCAACAACAAAAAACTAAAGAATTGAAAACATTTTCGGTACAGGTTGTAACACTAGATCAAATAAGAAATGATAAACGGAAATCAGCGCTGGTCTACATTATAAAATCATTAAAGGAGGTTAGCGAAAAGGGACTATCATATCTAATTAATTACTTAAAAGAAGAGAAAAAGATTGACTTAGGATATAATATTATTAAGATAGGAAACAAGATTATTGTGAAGGAGCTAAATGATGATATTAAGCTGCTTCTCTATGTAGGTATTATAGAAATGGATCTAAAAACTAGGAAGCTAAGGCTTACAAGCAATGGGCAGGAATTCTTAGAGGGTATTAAGGTGATCGATAAGGATTTAGAGCAACTGCTACAGCTTGTTGAAGAATATCGAAATAAAATAGTAGCAATAGATGAAGAAATCTCATTAATAACCACAAGCATTGCCAGCAGAAGGTCGTAAGATACAAATACTATCAAAGTAATCCATACTTGCAGCACTGTACAAGCTAAGCCCTTATTGCTTATTCGTATTGATTCATCAGCACCGTTCTACACGTTTATTTATATAGATAGAGTTACCCCTTCTCTTTCCCTTTCTCCTCTCCTTCTTCTAGCCCCTTCACTGAATATTTCTACCAACATAGGATTTAATTTACCCTCCTTTTCAAGTGAAAGTATGTGATCTCTAAAGCCTTCGGTATGCCTAACATCAAGCTCTAAAAGCTGCTGTAATAGTGTAAATACTGTTTTCCACACATCCTCCAATTGTTCCCTGGGCATGTTGCTTATTATGAAAGGGTCCTGGAGCCAGTTGTCGAATGCTTTTAGGGTTCTCATTATGTGCTGAAATGCCATTCTTATGTATAGTATTAATTCGAGCCTGTCCCCCTTATTTACATTATCATATATGCTGTCAAACCACTCTTTTATCTTCTTTTGCATTTCTATCCATTGATTTAAATTCTCGTATAGTGACGACATTTCCTTACACCTTACTGTAGTAATATGCGTTAAAGGATTTTTAAGTTAAAGGTTTTTCCTCAGAATTTTCAATTAGATTATATGGTTTTCCATATACCCTTACATTTTCATCAAGCTTACCCTCGTGCAATTTAAGGAATTGTATATCCTCCTCCTTCCTTCTATAGTTATCCGGTAGAATTCTAGGTATCTCATCTATTACGGGGTACCATCTATGGCAATTACTACAGTAAATAACTCCTGTTTTCACCTCATACTTTATGCATTCATCACATTTAGCAGTATCTATATCCTTTATATATTTATTTGCATAGGCACAGTATAGGTCGCATAATGGTGTCTTCAGATCATGAGGCAAGCTTCTATTGTCATACCTATTGACCTCAATAACCACTAATTCTAATGGAAAGCTTTTATCCTTACAATACGGACATGCTAGATAATTAAGCAATCTATATTTCATTATGAGTGCCCCTTGGTTGTACAATATTGAGTACATCCCTTAATATTTTTTCAGCTACATCTTTGCTCCATGATTCAACAGCTATTCTTAGTAGTGGCTCTGTACCACTAGGTCGTACAAGAAACGAATACTCTTTATCTAATACTTTAACACCATCTATAGCTATTATTCTATACCCTCCATAATGTTCCTTAATCTTATTTACAGCTTCTACGCCCTCCTCCCTGTTCCTTATAGGAATTTTAATTCTAATTATAACTGGCTTTTCAATTGAATTAGCTATATCAGCTAGAGTGCGATTCTCTTGTGCTAACAATTCAGCCATTAATACTGCTGTCATTGTGCCGTCTCTTACCGGTTGGTGTGGTACATATGCAAATCCACCATTATCTTCAAACCCTGAAATTGCCCCTCCTAACTCCACTATTTTTCTAGCTATGTTCAAAAACCCTACACGAGTCCATACAACATCTATGCCCTTACTTACTAAATGTTTATCGACTAGAAAATGACTTGTAGATATCGCTGTTACAACTCTTTTAGGAAGTTCAGACCTCTTACTTGCAATATGATTGGAAAGTATTATTGCAGATATATCACCTGTGATAAGCTGTCCTCTATTATCAACAAACACCGATCTATCTCCATCACCATCGTGTGCAACACCAAAATCTGCACGAACAGCCTTGACTATATCCATTAAGTCTACCAAAGTCTCCGGTGTAGGTTCGTAGGCTCTATAGGGCCTATCTATATCAGCATTCACTGTTATAACCTTTAAACCCAGTTCTCTGAGGACTTTAGGTGTAGTTAAGGCTGAAACGCTGTTTGCACAATCAACCACCACCTTCAATTCCTTTCTTTTCAATTTTTCGCTATCCGCATTTCTTTTAACACTATTTATATAGTGCTCTATAGCTATATCAAACCTCTCAATAGATCTTACATCATTCCAAGAAACTATTCGAAACTTAGATTCAAATAGTACTTCCTCCACCTCAGCATCAACCTGCGGGGGAGCTTCTATTCCATCATTTAATATCACCTTTATGCCCACCCATTCAGGCGGGTTATGACTGGCGGTAACAACTATGCCATAATCAAATCCAAATTCTTTGACACAAAATTGGAGAGCTGGTGTTGGTATAAGGCCCGTATCGTAAACCTTAGAGCCCGCAGCAGCCAAGCCGCTCAGCACAGTACCATATATAGCTGAATTGCCTAGTCTCCCGTCCCTACCAACGAGCGCCCTAGAGCCCTTCGGAAAATAGCTAGCTATTGCCAGCGCTAATTTTAGTACGAAATCCGGAGACTCTCTATCCACAATCCACCTAACTCCATCAGTTCCGAACAGCTTTCGCTCTACATTGTCGCTCATTGATTGAACACCGAGAGAGTGTATTCTAATACTAAAATAAAGATAGCTAGAAAAATAAAATTTATATCTATGGGGTAATACTCTTTTTAGGCTGTCAAGGATGGTTAGATCCGTGAAGATATGGTTGGATGCGCTAACTCCTAAGCAAGCTATGTTATTTGGTTCTATGTATCACGAGTTGGTGCTGCACGGCTACAGTGCCTTACTAACTGCTAGAAATTATGAATACACTACTGCGGTGCTTAAGCAGCTCGGTGTAAATTTTGTGGCTATTGGTGGCTACGGTTACGATTTAAAGAGTAAGCTAGTTGAAGAATTGAAAAGAATGCTGTCTCTTCTCGACACCATAGAATCTTTTGATGCACTGATTGCATATCCTAATCCTGGAGCAGCTAGGGTAGCGTTTGCCCTTCAAAAACATTATATAGCTTTGACTGATAGCCCACATAGTGAAATCCCGTCCAGATTATCACTGCCCTTAGCCTCAGCAGTTGTTATTTCATCATGCATTCCTAAAAAATTGATAGATCAGTACGTATTTGAAGGGAAAACATATATAATTCAGTACAACGGTGTTGATGAAGTTCAGTGGCTCAAAGACTTCAAGCCCGACAAAGCCTATTTAAAATCGCTGGATTTGGATGAGTATAGCTATATTGTTGTAAGACCTCCTGAAATTATGGCTTCCTACTATAAGAATGGAATTGTAGTTAATCAACTAATCGAGAAAATAATTCAGTATTTTATTAACCAGGGTCTGTCCATAGTATACCTACCTAGGTATGATCACGACGCAATTATATCAATGTTTGGCGGGATGAAAAATTTCATCATACCATCTACAGAGGTGGGTGTAAAGGGTCCACAGCTATTATACCATGCTGTTGCTTCAATATCAGGTGGGGGCACTATGGCTAGAGAGGCAGCGCTGATCGGAACCCTCGGCATCTCTTTGTTTCCTCAAGAACTTTGTGTTGATACATGTCTCCAGAAGAAAGGTTTTCCAATTTCGCATCTCCTATCATTTGAAAGTATAGTAGAAAAGATAAAAGAGAGTTTGAGGGATGTTGAAAGATATAAGAAGGAGGCCCTCATAACTCTACAGACCCTTGAAAAACCAATAAGTGGAGTTTTAAAGGTTTTTGAAGCTCTAAATCTCGTCTAGGTATATTACTATGAATATCGTTGCTGGGATTGATGAGGCAGGAAGGGGACCATTAATAGGAGACATGTTTATGGCCATAATAGTTATGGAGATGGATCAGCTTGCTTTGCTAAGGAAGCTGGGCGTGAAGGATAGTAAAAAATTGAGCAGAAATCTTAGAGAGAAATTGTTTCCATACATAGTCTCGAATTCGCTCACCGTCATAATCACTAGGGCCACTCCTGAACAGATAGATAGAGAGAATCTAAATAAATTAGAATTGAAAATGGTTTGCAGACTACTTAGAATAGCATCTGGATTCTACACCATTGATAAAATCTACATAGACGCTTTTAGCGAACCGGTAGCTTTAACGAAGGCTATCAGCGACACATGTGGTATAGCAATGGATAGATTGGTCGTTAAATATAAAGCAGATAGCGAATTCCTGGTAGTTAGTGCTGCAAGTATTGTAGCTAAGGTTCTCCGAGATAATCATATAACTCTGCTGAAGAGAATTTATGGTGAATTTGGAAGTGGTTATCCGAGTGATCATAGGACTGTTCTATGGATTAAACACTACTTGAAGCAGCATAATGAAGTCCCCTCAGTAGTTAGAAGATCATGGCAAACGATAAACAGAGTGTTGTCACAGATATGAATAGAGTTAGATTTTAGATTACGGCAAGCATTAGTTCAAATGGGTTAACAATATAGGTTTTTAAGTTTGCTAAGGATAGCTCTATCCTATATATTGCCAGAGCGCATTTAGTGAAATAGCTATGCAGGGTGAAATTATTGCCATTCATTCCGAGATTTATAGCTGATGCTATGCTGGGTCACGTAGCAAGATGGCTGAGACTACTAGGTTATGATACTCTATACTATAAATCGATAAATGATTGGAAGCTGTTGAAGATAGCAAAAGAAGAGGACAGAATACTTTTAACTAGAGATCAAGGCCTTTTTAGACGGGCTAGGAAGTATGGCGTGAGAGCTCTGTTTATTGAAGATCCATCAGTGGAAAAGGTTCTAGCACTTATTTCAATAAAGTACAGTATATCACTAGAATTCAATAAAGAAGACACCCTGTGCCCGGAATGCAATACTCGACTGAAACACACAACATCAGTTGCAGAAATATCTGCAAAGATAAAAAAAGAGATAGTGTTAAAATACAAAGAGTTCTGGATCTGTCCCTCGTGTACAAAAGTTTATTGGCAAGGCACTCACTGGAGAACAATATCACTCGTGCTTGATGTGGCTCGTCAAGAAAGACTAAAAATTCTTTCTAAAATTAAACCGCTAGAAAGAAGAGTATCAAATGGAGGTGCGTAGCGTAATGAATGCACCTCATAGATTCAAAGACGTTATAAGCCCTTCTGAAATCTCACTGGATGATGGTATTATACTGACGTCAATAGCTAGAAGAGCTATAGAACACTATGTTAAATACGGCCAAACAATAGATCTTCCTGAAGGTGTGCCTAGCAAATTACTTAGACCTGGTATGGCCTTTGTAACGATAGACAGGGTTTTAAAAGATAATAAAGAGTTGAGGGGGTGCATAGGATTCCTCCAACCGGTATCTCCACTCATAAATACTGTGATAAACGCTGCAATAGCAGCTGCCACCGAAGATCCTAGATTTCCTCCATTAACCGAGAATGAAATTGATGAGGTGGTTGTAGAAGTATCTATTCTTTCTCTACCACAACCCATAAAGAACGCTAGCAGTATTATCATAGGCAAGCATGGAATTATAATCCATAGGGGCTGGAACACTGGAACCTTACTACCACAAGTGCCTATAGAATATTGCTGGGACAGTGAGACATTTGCAGCTGAAGGCTGTATTAAAGCAGGCTTAGAACCTGACTGCTGGTTGGATGACAGAACTAATGTGTATGTATACGAAGCCTTAGTATTCTATGAAGAAACTCCTAGGGGTACCATAAAGATAAGGAATCTTGCAGAAGAATTCAGTAGAAGATGTGGTGGCATACTTTAAAGCCGCTAGGGTTTATACTCTATACTTGATAAAGAGGATATCGGTGTAGAGCATGATACTATCCGACTTTGATTTGAGAAACTATATAAGGAGCGGGAGACTTACTATAGAACCGTTTGATGAAATAACAGTACGTGAAAATGGCCTAGATCTCAGGCTTGGTAACGAAGTGTGTGAGCTGCTTCCTACAAATGAAGTTCTAGACCCATTTAAAGAGGTAGAGTTGAGCAAGTACTACAAGTGTTGGAAGTTTGATGAGGTTGTAATTAAACCTCTTGGCATATACTTACTAGCTACAACCGAGTACATAAAGGTGCCTCCGGAACTTATGGCGTTTGTGGAACTTAGATCAACCTTTGCAAGGTTGGGTCTATCTATACCACCGACAATTATAGATGGTGGTTTTGAAGGGCAAATTACAATTGAATTACATGGATCCGCTTTTCCAGTTAGCCTTAGAGCTAATACGCGATTTCTCCATGTGGTGTTCTCTAAAGTTGTAAGTCCTATAGAAAAACCTTATAGTGGTAAGTATCAGGGGCAGAGAGGTGTACGATTACCTAAAATTCCTCTAGAACGCATATGATTTACATTTACTCGGCAGTATGCATCATCATCTATAGTGTGCTATAAAACTAAAACTAATATGCATAGCCTAAGCCATAGTTTTTAGCCACCAGCATGCATCCTTTCCCACTTTCTAGCCCTAGTGTATCAGCTGTAGATCTCCTCAAGGTAACGATGCTGGCTGTTCTCTTCTAAATTAGTTTATTGAATTCGATATCTATCTGCACATCTATCATACTTGTGAAGTTGCCCATGTAGTATGTAAAAAGCCCTTCTTCCTCTCCTACATTTTCAGGAAGTAGAATATTTCTGCCCAAAACTTTACTGGTAATCAATTGAATATAGGAGTACAGTTCTGCGACTAAGAGCTTAACAACATCAGTACCTTCAGTTATCTTGTAAGTAATTTTCTTTTCTTTATTAAACTGTACTCCCTCTATAGATATCTCAATGGGTCTGCTATCCATACTTGGCTGGACATATATTTGTCCAACGCCATGATGCATACCAACATCTCTAGCATGGTCTATAAATGTCTTACGACTTTCCGTCACATCACCGCATACTAGCTTATCACTATAACTATAGAAGTGTTCAACATTGTTTAAAATACCATAGTTTAGTAGCACTTTAACAATTTTAATGTAATCCAACAGCATTTTACTTCTACTCAAAATCATTCTAATCAATCCAATGATTGGTTGTGCAAATAATATAAAATTCCTATCTGAGTTTAGCTTGAAGTAATTGGATAGCACATTAATCTTAGCCGTAGGACTATATACTATTATGCTAAGAGAAGAGCCACTATTTACGAGTTTAAGCAATTCCTCAAATTCAACACAGCAACCTAGACTCAGGAATATAGATGTTCCACCTTGTATTCCAGCTAGATCATAAAATCTCTTGGCAATCACAATGCTACCAACAGCTTTTGCTAGCATATCTAATACTTGCTCATACTCATCTCCGCATACCAAGGCGGCAAAGCCTGTCATTATCTATCCCTTAACACTTATTCCCACTGCCTCATTAATGTACTTAAATTCATGCATCAACATCCAATTTCTCAAACCTTTCAATATACTGTTAATTACTTTCTGCGGATCTTTTCCGAGTGCAGTACCTATCTGTAGCGCGCGTGCTCCAGCTGCAATGAATTCTGCTGCATCTACCCAGCTTGAAATGCCCCCACATCCTATTATCTCTGGCTTGAATTCCTTGTAGACCTCAAATACAACTCTAACAGCTATTGGATGTATTGGCGGTCCTGACAATCCACCGAATATATTTGTTAGCACTGGTTTTAGCGTATAGACGTCAATATAGAGTGACTTAATGGTGTTAATCAGTGTTAAAGCCCTAGCCCCAGCCTCTAGACTCTTGCCAGCAGCCTCTACAACTCTATCAGATAAACCCAGTTTTGCTATAACTGGTATGGATACAACTGAGGTTATAGACTTGACGACGTTATACACATTGTGAGGGTCCATCCCTATTTCAATACCGTAGCCCTTTGTATGTGGACAGCTGAGATTAATCTCTATAGCGTCGGCTCTAGCATCATTAGCTGCCACTGCTACTTCTAAAAACTCCTGCTCGTTCACCCCTCCTATACTCACCAGTATTGGTATAGAATGCTTCTTGGCTTCATTAACAAGTTCCGGTATGACTCCCTTACCAGGATTCTCTAAGCCTACCGCATTAATTAGGCCACCATTAGATAGTTCTACCAGTATAGGTGGATCAAATCCCCGTCTAGCTTTTGGTGTAATGGTTTTAGTTACTATAGCTGCTACACCGTATCTAGCAAGCCTCAAGATGTGTTCGCAAGTATATCCAA
>JANXEL010000097.1 GCA_025058535.1 Ignisphaera sp.
ACTAGGGTGGATACTGTTACAACAACTAAGGTTGAGACAGTAACAGACTGGACAACAACAACACTACTAGCAGTAGTACTCCTAATAATAGGAATAGCAGTAGGATACATAATAAAAAGAAAGTAATATAGAATAAACAAACTAAACCCAAAAACAAAACTTTTTCAAAAAACAACCACAAATATAAGCACTAGTTACTGCTTAAGTGAATAACCTTTTTTATTCGCATATTGCTCGCTGATGATTTCCATATTAATTACTGTAGCACAGTGTATGTATTGGTGGTGTGCATGCATCAATGTATTCGTTATGGAGTAGGGGAGTCCTCCAGCTATGGTGAGGAGTATTCGTGGAGCATAGCACTGTACATTGAAGTTAACATTAGTAGTGGTGGAGTTGTTGTTTGTCAACATCCATCATTTACTGTTTTTGAGGATTTGGTTAGTTTAGCTAAATCTATTTGGGGAATAGAAGGCGATGAATTTACTACTGTCAAAGCTGTAGCTGAGCTACTCGATGCAGAGTTTCCTACATGGAGAAGAGATTTTGAGGTTGTACTCCGAAGGAATTTTGTGTCAATTACTGTATATCTCTAGCAGCACAAGGATCCCTATAGTGCTTTGCATCGATAGTGTTGAAGCTGTACACCACAGTGCTATGGATATGGCCTATCGTAGTATGAAATGCTTCTCTAGGGATATTCATAGTAGGTACACCCCTCTCTACTTTTAGAAAACTTTTTAGAGTAGCCCTACCACTATCTGTGGTGTGGGGTGGGATCCCGTGGATGTTGAAGAGGCGGTTAAGAGACTAAGTGTAGAGGAGAAAATCAGGCTTCTTGTGGGGGCAGGGTTTTCCACAAAGGTTCCTGGTGCAGCTGGTGAGACCAGAGCTGTTGATCGGCTGGGTATACCATCGATTGTTTTGAGCGATGGACCCGCTGGCGTAAGGATACACCCTCTTAGGTTTGGGGATAGAAATACCTACTACGCTACCGCATTTCCAAATGAGGTTGTTCTCTCATCAACGTGGAGCATAGAGATTGTTGAGCGTGTCGGTAGAGCTATTGGGGAGGAAGCTAGAGAGTACGGTATTGATGTCATGCTTTCACCAGGGCTAAATATGTACAGAGTCCCGCTATGTGGTAGAAACTTTGAGTACTTCTCCGAAGACCCCCTGCTTGCAGGAGAGCTCGCGGCTGCTTATGTAAGAGGAGTTCAATCAGCTGGTGTTGGAGCAACTCTAAAGCACTTTGTGGGTAATGAGCAGGAGACAAATCGTAGGACGGTAGATGTTGTGGTTTCTGAGAGGGCTTTAAGGGAGATATACTTGAGAGCCTTTGAGATAGCTATAGAGAGATCGAGACCGTGGGCTGTGATGGGAGCCTACAACAAGCTATACGGAAAGTACTGCACACAGAGTGAATGGCTCTTGACAAAGGTTCTGAGGGAGGAGCTTAGATTCGATGGGCTCATCATGACCGATTGGTTTGCAGGTGACAACCCTGTTGAGCAGATAAGGGCTGGTGTAGATCTTATAATGCCTGGTGATGAACATATTGTTCAACTTCTTCTTGATGCATATAGAAGAGGTGTATTGAGTGCAGAGGTTGTGAATACCAGGGTCAGAAGAGTTCTTTAACTCATACATAAAACTCCTAGAGGTAGAGGCTATACACCTTCAGGCAAACCAGATCTGGATGGCCATGCTAGAATAGCCTACGAAGCTGCTATAGAGGGTGCTGTACTTTTAAAGAATACTGAAGCACTTCCAATACCTGTAGATAGTAGAGTTGCTCTATTTGGTAGAGGCTCCTATCTAACAGTTAAGGGTGGTCTTGGTAGTGGTGATACCCATCCAAGATACGTGGTATCTATAGCTGAAGGGCTTAGAGAGAGGGGTTTCAAACTACATGAAGAGCTTGATAAAGTGTATAGGGAGTATATTGCTATGAAGTGGATTGAATTTGATGTTGAGGGGATGTTTAGACGGATGAGGGAGGATAGTATGAAGGGTGGAGATCCACTTAGACTCTCCTGGATTCTCACAGATCTTGCAGAGAGTGTATTCACATACCTCACAGCTCTATTCATACCAGAGAACTTTCTAGGTGACCACATTATAGAGAGAGCTGCTGTGGAGAGTGATGTAGCTGTTATAACCATTTCCAGAGTCTCCAGCGAGGGTTTTGATAGAAAGCCTGTAAAGGGGGATTTCTACCTCAGAGATGATGAGTATGACCTCATATGCAGAGTTTCAAATGCATTCCACAGACGTGGTAAGAAGGTTGTTGTAGTGCTTAATGTGCCAGGGCCTATAGAGATTGTGAGTTGGAGAGATACTGTGGATGCGATACTCGTTATCTGGATGCCTGGGCAGGAAGCTGGTAGAGTGGTAGCAGATCTACTATCTGGAAAAGCTACTCCAAGTGGTAAGCTACCCATTACATGGCCTAGAAATCTGTATGAGGTTCCAGCCATGAGAACCTTTCCCGGGGAGCCTAAGGCCAATCCAGAGAAGGTGGTATATGAAGAGGGTGTATACATTGGCTACAGATACTACGACACATTTGCTGAGG
>JANXEL010000044.1 GCA_025058535.1 Ignisphaera sp.
CAGAACAAGGGATATTACAAGAATATTGGATGAGAAAAAGTGTCAGTGTGGAAGAACACATATAAAGATAGATAGAATACAGGGAAGAACAGACGACATGTTCATAATAAACGGAGTAAACATATGGCCAACAGCAATAGAAAGTGTTCTCTTCAAAAATCCTCTGGTCGGCAATGAATATCAGATTATAATCAGAAGCTTTGAAAGCGGAGATGAGCTAATTATCAAGGTTGAATCAAGTCAAAAGCTCTCTGAAAGCGAAAAGATGATGTTGATGAGAGAGCTTCAATATGATCTTAAGGAGACCATTCTGGTAACACCTAAAATTGAAGTGGTGGACCCAGCCTCCCTACCGAGGAGTGAGGGAAAGAGCAAAAGAATTATTTATGAAAAGGTGAACGGGTGAGGATGTTGGATGCTCCACCTATAGATCCACTGATAATTCTAGGATATGCAGTATCAATAGCGGTACTCGTTCTGGGAGTAATCTATGGTGTATACAGGAGAACGCAGGGTGAGTAGTTGTCATGATGGAACCTCAGATTCTAGCTGTCATCGACACAGGAATCATATTCGCGGTGATGACCTCAACAATAATCATTGGATTCGTAAGCTATAGAGCGGGCAAAACACTCACAGGGTTTATATTTGCTAATAGAACCCTTGGCTCTTGGCTTCTCGCATTTTCAATTATGGCAACATACTTCAGTGCAGCCTCGTTTCTAGGTGGTGGGGGAGCCACATACCTATACAACTTAGGCTTCGGAGCTTGGCTAACAGCATGGCATGTAATAGGTGTCGTGACACTATGGATTGCTGTAGCAGGTAGGCTATTTAACTACATATCGAAGACGAACGTAATGAGCATTCCTGAGCTGATGGAGCATAGATATGGAAGTAGAGTAGTGAGAACAATAGCAGCTATAATAATCACGGTTCTGTTTAGCATTTACCTCGTTAGTGTATACAAAGGTGGTGCTATCATACTTTCAACCCAGCTAGGGCTGAGCCTTGGGCTAGCAATGTTAATACTAGCACTACCTGTAACCATCTATATAGTAGTCGGAGGTCTAAAGGCGGCTGCGATAAACAATCTGTTTCTAGGGCTGCTAATGCTAGTAGCCGCAGCTCTAACGTTCAGCTACATAATGCTGCAAATCGGAGATCCTATTAAAGGCATTGAAGAACTGTCACGCCTAAACATTCTTAACAGATCTGGTACACTATGGCTGAAGCTTGATGGTATGGGCCCGCCGCCAGCTATGGAGAAGAACATGGTTCCTATGCTGATAATGAGCATAGCGTTCTCTATAGGTATGTCACAAATAGCGCTACCAAATCTGCTTATTCACTTCTATGCTGCAAAAGATCATAAAGCAGTATCTAGAGGCAGAGTGATAGGACCTATACTGGTAGCCCTCTACGCAATCCTTATGTTCTCCCTTGGAGCCTTCTGCCATTTGATACTAGACCACAGACTCTCTGTAAAAGAGATAGCACAGCTTATGAGAGATACAGACTGGGTTATACCAAAAACCATTTCATTGATTACTCCACTGGGTGTCAGAGGGTTTATATTTGCAGCACCTATTGCAGCATCCATGTCAACTATAGCATTAACGGTACTAACGCTCTCAAACACTCTTCTGAGAGATGTTGTACAACCTATATCAAAAGTAAAGAATGAGAGGGCACTCCTCTACATTGCGAAGGTTATTGCAGTAGCGTTCGCGTTGATACCTATACCTATTGCTATGATCGAAAACAGAATCATTATTGATATCGTTGGAGCATCCTTCGGAACAATATTTGCATGTTTTGCAGGTCCTGTAGCAATAGGATTATACTGGGATAAAGCGTCAAGAGAAGGAGCGATAGCCTCTATGGTATCAGGAGCCGTGGTAGGAATAGTATGGTATATCTACCTCTATAGAACAACATGGATATATCCAACAATTCCGGCAACAGCCGTAGCTCTAGCACTCTTTATTGCTTTAAGTCTGGTGAGCAATCGTCTTAGGAAGGAAGTAGCAAGTTAAATAGGTTAATGAGTAATTAAGCAGCACAGCTACTGCTGCATCTTTATTTCAACATTTTTATTATTTTTATAATATGTTTTTCTGGATTTCAAGGCCTCAAATAGCTGGAGGATGCATAGGTAGACACTTTTCAATTGTATATAATAGTAGCATTTAAGGGATGCTGCCTTCTAACCAATGATTCTTAGTCTTGAACATTGATGTTCCCCAAGTGATGTTAGCGCCCTTCACCCTTACTGTATAGCTATAATGTACATGCGTTTGTTATGGCTACATCTCTTTTACCCAGTTTTTCTAAAGCCTGATGGTAACCCATTAAAAACGCCTCTCTATTTGTGCTACCAAGGCTCTGGCTCACAATATCCTCTACAACGCTTAGGGGAAGCATCTTAGACACCTCATCAATTGCTATTAGAGCTCCCAACATTACCGTATTTGAGATTCGGAAATCTCCGAGCTTCTCCATAATATTTTCTACATCTATCTGTAGCATCTTTATAGGAAGCTGGGTGAGCGCGTTAATTATGTCGTGCCTTGCTGGTACGCCATCTAACCCGGGTGGAGGTAGATAGATGTTGCTTATAACAAGCCATCCACATTTCTTGAGATACCGTACAGCCCTTAGACTCTCTATCATCTCTAGTGCTACTACCAGATCCGCAGCTCCAGGCATTACAAGTGGTGCACATGCTTCTCCTATCCTAATAAATACTTCTACGCTTCCCATCCTCTGAGCCATTCCGTGGGTCTCAGCTGTTATCACATTTATACCAAGTTTTGTGCATGCGGCACCTATAATGTTACTCATAGTTATTATTCCCTGTCCTCCTACACCAGTAATTACAATTTCAAGCTTCACTCTTTCTCACCACAGCACCAGCTGGGCATATATCTGCACACACACCACATCCTCGACAAAGTGATTCCACTATATACGGTTTTTTATCTTCAGCAACTATAGCAGGGCACGCAAACTTTTTAACACAAAGTTGGCAACCAGTACAGCGTTCTCTATCTATTTTGTATATGCCTCTGAGCAGCCCTAGGCGCTGTGCTAAGAGGGAACATGTTCTTCTAGCTACCAGAAATGCCACACCCCCTCTCATGGCCAACTTAATACCCTGAATAATTGTATCTACAGCTCTTCTAATGTTATATGGATCAAAAACCTCCACATAGTCTACTCCAGCAGCTCTAGCTATTTCCTCAAGGTATATTCTCCTAGTCCTATCACCCTTTGCTGTAGTACCTGTACCTGGATGAGGCTGAAAGCCAGTCATACCGGTCGTCTCATTATCGAGAACCAGTACAACAATTGGAGCCCTGTTGTATACTGCGTTAATCAAAGGCGGTATTCCTGCGTGGAAGAATGTAGAATCGCCTATTATTGCTATAACCGGTCTATCTCTAATTGTTTGTGCAAAGCCGTTTGCAAGCCCTATGCTTCCACCCATTTCAATTATAACGTCCTGTACATTATATGGTGGCGCTATTCCAAGGCTATAGCAGCCTATATCACCAGAGTAGATGGGATCCACACCAAGTTTTATTGCAGCTAGCTTAAGAGCATAGAATGCTGCCCTATGTGGACAACCTGGACAGAGCACAGGGCTTCTCGGAGGGGGTCTTAAAATCGGGTCGTTTACAGATGGTGGGATCCAAGCTATATTAAGGATCTTAGATATTGCTTGGGCAACCCTATCAATGGTCAGCTCCCCCCTTCTACCCAGTACACTCTCACCGTAAACCTTAATCTTTATATCCATGTCAAGAAGAGCGGCTTTTAGCTGCATCTCCACAACAGGATCCGGTTCTTCCACAACGAGTATTTTCTCCGTACCCTTAACGGCCTCCTCAATAAGCTTTATTGGAAGTGGTACAGGTGTAGCTATTTTTAGTACCTTGACCTCCCTACCGAGAAGCCTGAGGGCATCCTTTACATAGAAGTATCCTATGCCTGAAGCTACTATTAGGAGTGTAGAGTCGGCGTACTCGAGCCTGTTATGAGGCACATCAGCCAGCACATTCTCAAATAATCTCCACTTCTCAACAAGCCTTAGCTTCATCTCTCTGGCATGTGCTGGAATAACGGCCCATTTATTTGGTTCACGCGGAAAAGAACCCGCAGTTCTACATGGATGTATGGCACCTAATTTAACTGGGCCCCTAGCATGGCTGACTCTCGTGACAGATCTTAAGATAAATGGGTGTTTGTATGTTTCAGAGAGCTGTAGACCTATGTACGTGAGATCCTTTGCTTCCTGCGGATTTGAGGGTTCTAATACTGGGATATATGCGTGCAGTCCACTCCATCTATTATCCTGTTCATTCTGACTACTATGCATATATGGATCATCAGCTGTAACTATGAGAAGGCCTGCCTTAACCCCTGTGTAGGCACTTGTCATAAGAGGATCTGAGGCAACGTTGAGCCCAACATGCTTCATTGCCGTAATGCTTGGCACACCACTCATTGCAGCAGCATATGCAACCTCGAACGCTGTTTTCTCATTAATGCTCCACTCCACATGTATGCCAAGATCCTTTGCAACCTCGGCTAGACTTCCTATAACTTCGCTCGAGGGTGTACCTGGATAGGCTGCTGCTACACCAGTACCATATTCTATAGCCCCTCTCGCTATAGCCTCATTACCTAACATGAAGATAGTGGAACCCTCTCCGCTTAATAGTCTATCCCTAGTTCTGCTCATTGCAATCATCTATATAGATCTCTTATCCACAACCACCTTCGGCTTTCCTTCAAATCTTGGTAGTGTACCTGGGTCAACGATCTTAACCGCTGGAGAGATTATTATAGTTTCCCTCAAATCTCTTTGGAGTTTTCTCTCTAGAGCTTCCCTATAGTCATTGGGTAGCTGCTTCGCAGCTTCAACTAATACAGTCATCTTATCCAGCGCATTCTCCCTTTCAATAACAACCTGGTAGTGCGGCGCTATAAGAGGCTCGCGCATAATGACTTCCTCTATTGCTGTTGGCCATATGTTTACTCCGTTTATTATGAACATGTCGTCTGTTCTTCCCTGTATTCTATCTATCTTTATATGTGTTCTTCCACACTGACACTTTTTCTCATCCAATATTCTTGTAATATCCCTTGTTCTG
>JANXEL010000061.1 GCA_025058535.1 Ignisphaera sp.
GTTATGGCAGTGGCGAGTAGGGCTCTATCCGCACCATTGAGCATATGGGGTGACTATAGCGATGTGATGAACATTCGGGATACCTCCTGGGTGGTATTGATAACATCGACTGCCCAGGAAGTCTATGATAGTATCATGCAGGCCTATAGAATAGCTGAGGATTCCGATGTGCTGCTGCCAGTCATCGTGGCCTACGATGGATTCATGATGAGCCACACGTATGAGCCTGTCTATGTTGCTAGTAATCCAGAGATATTTAGAGACTATATACCGAAGAAGGTGAACTGGGCAACACTGGATGTTGAGAAGCCCATTACAATGGGTGCTGTAGCAAATCCCGACTGGTACTACGAATTTAAATACCACCAGGTTCTGGCCATGAAAAGATCCTATGAAGTAGTTAAAAGCGCTGCTAGAGAATTTGGAAGAAGATATGGGAGAAGCTATGATGTTGTAGAGGTCTACAACAACGGTAGTAGGATAGGCGTCTTAACCTATGGTAGTCTATTCGGCACGGTTATGGAGGCTATAGACTATATGGGTAAACAGGGTACACAGATTACAGGAATAAAATTGCGCTTATTCAGACCATTTCCACTGCTGGACATTAAAAAGATTATAGAGGATCTAAAGGTACTAATTGTAATCGATAGAGCTATAAGCTTTGGAGCTTCCATAGAGGGACCTGTAGCTATGGAGATCTCTGCCCTAGCGTATAGAGAATCGATTGATATACCTATATATAGCTATATTGCGAGTATAGGCCAGAGGACCACTACGGAGGAGGATATTATGGGCATTGTTAGAGAGGCTGTCAACCTGTACGAAAGCGGTAAAAGAGTTCCAGAATCTATTTACTGGGGTGTGAGAGAGTGAGCAGCAGACCGATACACTATAGAACTGTATTCGATATACCGAGAGAAGAGTTGCTAGCACCTGGTCACGGGCTTTGTGGAGGGTGTGTAGCAGGAACCATAGTTAGGCTACTGCTAAAGGTGGCAGGACCCAATACCATAATTGTTAATCCTACAGGCTGTGTAGAGGTTTCGACAACAACATTCCCATATACATCATGGAGGGTGCCCTACATCCATGTAGCATTTGAAAACGCCGCAGCTGTGGCGAGTGGTGTTGAGGCTGCAATAAGGATCCTCCAGAAGAAGAGGGTTATAGATCCGAGTAAAAGGATAAATGTGGTGGCAATAGGCGGCGATGGTGGTACAGCTGATATAGGGTTCCAGGCCCTCAGTGGAATGCTCGAGAGGGGCCACAAAGTAATGTACGTACTATATGATAATGAAGCTTATATGAACACAGGCATACAAAGGAGTGGCACCACACCTCTACTTGCATGGACGACTACAACACCTGTTGGAAGGGTTCTAAAGGGTAAGGTGCAGTTGAAGAAACCCATAGCGGAAATTGTAGCTGCACATAGAATACCATACGTAGCTACAGCGAACCCTGCGTACTTCATAGATATGATGAATAAGTTTAGAAGGGGTCTAGAGATCGATGGTCCTTCATTTATCCACGTTATCCAACCATGCACTGCTGGGTGGAGATTTGATCCAAGAATAGGGATAAAACTGGCTAGACTTGCAACAGAAACCGCTATGTGGATTAACTGGGAGCTTGACCATGATGAGTTCAGAGTGACTGTAACGATTCCTAAGAGAAAGCATGTTAAACACTACATAAGGAGTCAGGGTAGGTTTAACCACCTAACAGATGATGATATAGAGACCATCCAGAAGCACATCGATAAGGAGGTTGAAAGAGTAAATAAACTTGTTGGTAAGGAGGTTATAGGACCCGTAGTCGAATAGCTAGGCTACGGCCTCCAATTCAACTATTTTTTCGCCTACAGTAGACCTTCCACCTACCTTGTTCACATAAAATACCTTATCTGCGAGATCTATAACATCACTATCGTGAGTAACCACTATTACTTGCGGCACCCTTTCTGATAACCTCTTTATAATCTCGAAAAGTGTCCTCCTACGTTCTGCATCTAGAAATTGTGTAGGTTCATCCAATACAAAGAATCCCGGAAGTCTGCCAAATACCGTATATGCTGTAGCTATTCTTAGTGCTATTGCAAGGGCAACCATTTCACCACCGCTAAGACTCCTCACATCAAGTTCGCCGCTACTGCTCCTAATATCTATATTGAAATCCTCACTTACACTCACAGTAAAATCAAGCCCCAATTCGATCAATACCTTATTCGTGTAAATTTCAATAAGCCTTCTAGCCTCCTTGGTCAAAATTCTCGCCAGCATACCGTCTCTTCCAAGAAGTTTATTTACCAATACATCTAGAGCTCTATGAATCTCAACAGATTTGCTCAACTCTTTAAGTCTCTCCTCAATGTATTTCAGCTTACTCTCGATATCCACCTCCTGCCTGCTATACGCATCTATTTCACCGTTAAGCTTAGAGAGCTCCTGGGAAATGCTGTAGTATCTACTGCTTAATTCACGATACTTCACCTCAATATCACTGTAGTTCACCTCATCTGGATCTATATTGAGTGAGAGCAGCTCGCTTTTAATAGCATTGAATTCTCCAACAATTTTGTTAAGGTCCATCTCTCCGGCCATACGGAGTCTCTTAATCATGTTCACCTTCTCGCTGTAGAGCTTCATAATTTCAATTGCTTTTCTCTGTAGACACTGCACTAGTTTTACAGACGAACTTTCTGACTCTGTAAAACACTCCCTAAACTCCTCAACATCTCTGACGCTCCCAAGGATTCTCCGCACCTCTTGCTGGATACCACTATACTTTGATGCAGCTCTATTCATCTGATCCTCTAGCTCTGCAATTTTAGATAGTAGTTCTGTCTTTGCCTTATCATACTTCTTCACATCGCTGAGCATTCCCCTCAGAATAGCTTCTATTCTCTCCATATTCTGTATATCTACTTTTAACTCTTCTACGCGCTTAGAAATTCTATTAATCAGCTCATTCCTCAGCCCTTCGCTCAGCTCCCTCTTACATAGAGGGCACACAGCGCTATTCTTTAACATATCAATAGAGCTTTCATCAAAAGAGGCTTCTGCTGATGCACTATGCTTAGCTCTTCTAATTTCATCAAGATATCTTTCGAAAGTCTCCACCACCCCACCTTCTCTATCGCACTTCAATTCCACACCCGAAATCCTCTTGAACTCTTCAATTGTGCTTCTGATTCTATTGTCGATACTGCTCAACTCCCTGTTTAGTTCATCAATTCTCCTCTTAGCATTGCTATATATCTCGAGTATTGATGCCAGCTCGCCTAAGTTAATCTTACTTAGCTCGATGCAGTGCTCCTGCAGCAATTTCAATCTGCCTAGTTCCACTGCTGCCTCCTTTACGGTTTTCAACTCATTATATCTATACAGCAAATCCTTGACCTTCTCAGCTATCTTAAGTTCAGTAGATAGGGCTTGTATTTTTTTGCTGAGTTCATCTCTCTTGCTAATTTTTTCACTGATTATTCTGTTCAACTCGAGTAGGTGCCTCTTTATCTCATCTCTCTGCTTTTTCAGCTCTTCAAATAGCCTTATATCGCCCTCAACCTTCTTTAGGTGTTCCCTCAGTACATCCTTAGCTTTTTCAATCTCATCTAGACCAAGCAGCCTTAGTACTATCTCTCTCCTACTGCTAGCCGTTTCATCGAGAAACGATGTCAGCTCGTTTTGTCTAGATATTATTGTGTACCTTATGGAATCTAGCGATGGTATTCCTAAAATCTTTTCAACAAATTCAAGGACCTTGGACACACCTGATGCTAGTACCCTCCTTCTATCACTCTCAATTTCAATCAGTACAGCATACTCAGGTCTGGCTGAGCTTACAGTCCTTTGAATAATATACGACTTTCCACCTACGTTAAGCTCAACTTCAATTAATCCTTCGTTTGCTCCAACTCTCAACAGGCTTCTCCTACCACCCCTAAAACCTTTTGCTGACTGGGGATTGAAGAAGAGTGCGTATACCATTGAGTCTACTATAGAGCTTTTACCTGCGCCGTTTGGTCCTATGAGTGCTATCAATCCGAGTGGAAATCGAACCTCAGTATCCTCGTGGGATAGAATGTTCCTTATCCTAACCCTCTTAACAATAATTGTGCTGCTCATTTACCTCCACCTGAGGGCTTTGACTGCAGAGCTCTCCCAACTGTAGAGGTCTTCCTATTCACTACACCAGATGAATTCGTGGAGCCGCCCTCTGAATCCCCATACTGGAAAGCATTATGAGTAGAATTCGTTTCCAAAGCTTTCACCGCATCAGTATTGTTCTTCAAATACTGCACGATATCCTCTGCTACCTGCTTTGAAGGTTCTTTTACATACCTTAACAGTAGCTGTGCAAGACCTTCATGTCTAACCATATTCCGTACAATTCTGCCTAAATCTAAGTATTCATATGCATCACTCAACCTAGGTATACTGCTCTCTAGGGCATCACTATCTTCAGCTACCTTAATCCTGTAGTATTCTATTACACCACTGCTAACCATTTCACTGAGGATCTTAGCAATGGTCTCCACCCTAATTTTTTGTAAATCTATAGAAACTATAGGCTTTTTAACACCCTCTACCCTCCGTATGCTGGATAGCTCTCTCATGCATGTTGATACATCCACGCACTTTATTCTTATCCACGGTCTAACGCTCTTTAGTTTAATGAAGCTGACTGCCGGTTTTTCTGCACTCAGATCTACAAACGCTACATATTTATCGCAACACTCATTTTCTTTATGAATCTCAGTTGCACCAGGATATACAGCTGGTGCTCCATCTACATGTCTAAACTCTGTCTTCATATGATAGTCCCCTAGAGCAATGTATGTAAATCCTCTCGGTATTTGACTGAGTGATACATCCGCCTCCTCACTAGGTATGCCGATCTCCTTCAGGAGAAGATGTGCAACAAGAACGCTTCTATTTTGACCCTCCCTAGAAACCGCGATACTGTGTATCGAGCTCTTCAGCCCGTGAGGAACCGCGTAGATTAAGACATTCAATGAAGAATCTCTAAACACGCCACTGGTTATGGAGTTTATGGCGAGCATATCCACGACCCCCAGATCTTGAAGTAGATACAGTGGAGAAACAGAATGCCTTCTAGGAGTATCGTGCTGCCCTGCAATAATCACAACCCTTATCCCTGCCTCCTTGAGCTTTCTCAGCTCGCGGTATGCTATGACATACGATTCTGGAAGTGGGTTCGGACTATCAAAGAAATCGCCAGCATGTAGATATATAGAGACCCTCTCCCTTAAAGCGATATCGATAGTCTCTTTGAAAGCTTCGTAAATATCCTTAGCCCTGGAAATAAGCCCGTAGGGCATCGCACCTAAATGTGTATCGCTCACGTGAAGTACAAGCATTGGCTACCCTCCACTATATTCTCATCTTCAGGTTAGTATATAGCTGCAGAGTCCCATAGATCACAGCAGAAGGTTCTTTAACTCACCGTACGCATCCATATCAATCCTTGTTGCAAGACTTGATGCATCTCTTCTATATTTAGAGGCTCTCCAGATAGATGCTATATCTAGCGAGGAGCCCATTGACTTGCCCAGGTGCCTCTCAATCTTTACATAGGCTGGGAATCTCCCAATCCACTCACCTAGAATCAAGGCTTCTCCAACATTCATTGATGAAAGTGAGTAGGCTAGGTCCTCTGTAAGCATATCGGATATATTCATAACAGCTAACTGGTCGCTTTCCTGTACAAGCTTCATGAACACAAAGTTTTGGATCTGGCTAAGGGTATTTGGATCTATATTTCTCGGTCTCTGAGATACTATTGCTAGCGATAGACCGAATTTTCTCCCCTCTCTAGCAACCCTCTCTATAGAGGTCTTTGAAACTGTTGCTCTATTTATATTTAGAAATAGATGAGCTTCCTCGATAAATACGAGAGTAGGGCTGGGGGTGTTCTCCAGCAACCTACTTCTTACATATCTCAGAAGTTCGTCAAGTACTATCTTAAGGCTGTAGTCCCTCTGCTCGTCATTTAATGAGGATGCGTTGACCATAATTATAGATGAAGGTGCTATCAACTCTATGGGCTGTGGTGTAGCGAAGCTTATAGCAGCATATTCAAAGAATTCGTCCACCTTGGCGCACGCTTTCACAGCGGCTTCATCACGGCCTTTTCCAAAATTCCTTACAAAAGACTTTATGTATTCCTTTAAAAGCCATGCCAGTTCATCATCCACGTTCATGCCCTCCTCGTCATCCAGCATAGAACTCTTGAAATCGTGATGAATGGAGGAGCACCTATCTTTAGGCACCAGCTTAGCGAGCTCTGAAGGATTCGGCTTTTTAAGCACATTAACAGCCTCCTCCGATACACCATACATTTTCACCACAGCTTCGAATACGGATTTTGCACAGCTCAGCGCATTTGCTATCAGAGATCTTTGAATCGTTGCAGCGGCTTCAGGTATTATCATTCTAGCCAGAGTTCTCGGATGTACTTTTAGAGGGTTTAGCCTGTAGTCTATAGCATGCACGTGCACATCGCTATACATACTTTTCAACGACGAGTACTCTCCATGAACATCAAATATTATAACCGTTCCCCCCAAAGAAGCTATTTTGTCGGCCAGCAATGCTACCGTGTTGCTCTTCCCTGAACCAGTGGTACCAGTTATGAATAGATGTTTAACCAGCGCATTAACATCTAGATAGATCTCTACATCAGTTCTACTGATGAGATGCCCTATCCTTATCGAACTGTCACCCCTTCTGCTAAATATTCTGGAGAGTATTTCTGACGGTGCTAGAAAGACATGAGTATCCGGAGGCGGTGGAATAGAAGCAGTTCCAATACCATCCTCACACACATCCGATATTATCCTAGCTATCGATGGCGAGTATTTCAGAAGCTCATCCTCTATACCAATGGCCTGCATTGATGTGACGGTGATGGTTGGACTTGTTGGAACCATCTTCTTATATCCAGTGCGGCTAACAATGCCAACCAGACAGTGCTTTTTTGGAGCTCCGCTCAAGACATCAAGGGACTCAAACGGTATTGTTACATAAGTTCCAAGCGGTATGGGTCTCTTAGAAATAATCTCGACATGTATGGGCGTAGATTCTGAGCCTACGCGACCCACTATAATATTGGAGCTACAGTCCATATCTATCAACACGCGACCCGGTACCGTGGTGCATCATAGGATATTGCTTAAAGCAAATATAAATTATGCTACATGTTTATCAAAACTATATGAAAGAGGGTGTTGCTATTAGTTGTGTCAGAGATTGTATGGATTTCCCAATGTCAGTGCCCTCAATACGATTCCTCCTCTATTACCAGCCCTTCAAACAGTATTTTAAGTGCCTCTCTGCGTTTTCTAGACTCAGCTTCTTCAAATGTGCCCTTCACTATAACTTCGTATAGCCTTGCCTCCTTGCCTGGTAAGGGTCTTAAAAGCCTGCCCAACCTCTGTATAAATTGCCTCTTAGACCCTGTTCCAGCTACTATTATTCCAACATTTGCATCCGGCACATCTATACCTTCATCACCAACAGTAGTTAGAACTAGCACTCTTATGTATCCCTGTCTAAACATATCCAGCCTACTCTTTCTCAAGTCATCATCTAGATCGCCGACGATATAGTATGTGGACAACTCTTCTGCAATCCTCTTAGCCTGTTCAACATATTGAGTGAATACAATTATTTTACTATCGCTTTTAAGCTCCCTATCCACCAGCCTTATGATGGCCTCCATCTTCCTTTCTGCATTATGTACCAGCGATCTCAATTCACTCCTCACTTTTATAGCCTCCAGAGCTCCCGTATCACCCCTTCTGCTATCAGCTAGTAGCTCTTCGAATTTTCTATTCCTTGCCAGCTTTTTGTACTTCTCTAGAAGCTCTTTATATCTCTTCCTCTCATCGGGTGTAAGCTGCACGTATATCCTTTCTACTCTAAATGGTGCTATGTAGCCCCTCTCTATAAGCTCCTGGAGAGTTCTATTGTATACAACACCTCCCATCAATGGAAAGAGATCTGTGTGCCTTCCATCCTCTCTTATAACAGTAGCTGAAAGTCCTAGTCTTATGGGAGCGTACATATTTTCAGCTATGAATCTGAACTTATCAGCGGGTAGGTGGTGAACTTCATCAACTATTAGCATTGAAAAGCCAGCAGCCAGAGTATCTATGTATCTAAATGCTGATTGATACGTCGTCATAGTTACTGGAGCAACCCTCTTTTCACTGCTATAAAAGAGCCCAATGTTAGCGGGAGGAATGTTTGTGAACTGTATTACCTTGTCTCTCCACTGAAACATCTGTTCCTTTGTGTAGGTGACTACAAGGGTCTTAACATTAACCTCTGCCATGGCAGCTAGACCAATTATGGTCTTGCCGGTGCCCGTAGGAAGGGATATTATTCCCTTAAATCCATTCTTTTTCCAAGCTTCTAAGGCCTCAATCTGATAGTCCCTAAGCGTTCCTTTAAAAACTACTTTCAGTGGAAGGTCCATCCTCTCAGTAATGCCAACCCTATTCACCACCTCAATGCCTCTCTTTCTAAGAGTGTTGATAACGTCAAAGAGGTGCATGGGTTTAGCGAGTTTAAACACCTTTGAATTCTTATCATATATAAGCTTATTCTCCTCCCTCAGATCCTTAATAATATCGCCCAAGAAGAGATTTGGCGCAAATACGATGTCCCTTCCATGCTGCTCCACAACTATCCGTGGCAGGTAGCTTTCAATGAGCTTTTTAACATCCTCTATACCACCCCTCTCGAACTCCACCTCATAACTCATTAGTATATCCAAAACTTCACTCGATTTTAGCTCCGATCTCTTTAAAGCCTCGGAGAGCTTGTTTAAATCTATAGAGAATTTCGATCTTCCTCCCTCCCTACCTAGATACCTAGAGAACTTTAGCAGAACCTTGAAATCGTGCTCGTCAATCCATTCACTGATATAAAATACAATGCTAGACGACATCCGCCGCACACCACTACCTTCCACTGTATTCGTGCCAACCCCAGACTGCAGCACTATATACAATCTATAAACTTAGAGGTCTTAAAAACTAAGAACATCTGCACCAACACATTAAC
Source organism: Ignisphaera sp. (assembly GCA_025058535.1). Taxonomy (GTDB): domain Archaea; phylum Thermoproteota; class Thermoprotei_A; order Sulfolobales; family Ignisphaeraceae; genus Ignisphaera. Next base: position 9,099 of record JANXEL010000061.1, read on the forward strand.
CCAGCTAGGTATTTTCCATCCATTCCCCATGAATGCCTCCCAGCTTACTATGCACAAATCATCCACCCTCTCCACCAATAATGAAGATGGTTAGATGCAGGAGAGTTGAAGGTTAATGCTCTGATATTTTTTAAGGTCTAGAGAGTTTATTTAAAGAAACTGGAAAATACCAGATCGAGGTCTGTGGATGTGATTGGAGTGGACCCTTGTGAGAGACTATCCAGGTATATATCTAGCTTTAAGGAGAGCTTGAAGAGTCTAAAAATAATTGACTCATCCTCGTCTAAGGTTGTCGACCTCGCTCTGAGCTACTTCAATGATTCTAGGTACTACTTTGAGAAGAAGGACTGCATAACCGGTCTAGTAACAATATCTTATGCTGAGGGCATACTGGATGCTCTTAGAGCGCTGAACACTATTGAGTGGAACTGGCAAAGACCTGTTGAGAAAACAGTTTTGGCTGCTGGTTCCTTTGATATCATTCACCCTGGCCACATAGAATTTCTAAAATGGGCCTCCTCACTAGGTGATAAGCTCTATGTTATTGTATCGAGAGACGAGAACTATAGGAGGTTTAAGGGATTCAATCCTGTCTTTAATGAGAATGAGAGAGTGTGTATTGTTAACTCTCTACGCTATACCTATAGAGCTCTTCTGGGCTCTGTAGAGGATATTATAAAGCCTGTTGAAGAGATTAAGCCTAGTGTTATAGCATTAGGATATGACCAGCTGCACAGCTTCAACTTTGATGAGGTAATTAGGGCAAAGGGTCTACACACTGAGATCGTCAGGATGTACGGTAGGATTGGCCCACATTCATCATCAAGCATAAAGAATAGAATTTGCAGTGAGTGGTGTAGATAGATGGTGGTAGAGCATCTATATGTTGTACGCTAACGTGTATGAATCTAGAAGACTTGGTATCAACACCCTTATATCCCCTAACCCTAACCTCCTTTTACCACTCTTCTGAATCTCGTTGGCAAAGCTGTGTATAGAGTTCTTCTCACCGTGCACGAGCATAATTGTCGATGGTTTTGGCTCTACGTATCTTAGATACTCCAGCAGCTGGTATCTATCTGAATGTCCTGAGAACCCCTCTATCGCGTGAACCTGCAGCTTTACCCTAATCACTTCAACCTTACCCCTCTCATTTACAAATGCAACCTCCCTAGAGCCATCCTTTATTCTCCTACCCAAAGTTCCCTCAACCTGATAGCTGACAAAGACGATGCTGTTGTTTGGGTTGGAAGCCATAAGCTTAAAGTACTCAACTGCCGGTCCTCCTGTCAGCATACCTGATGTAGCTATTATTACAGCAGGTTCTGAGCTCTCAACTATTTCCGTCCTCGGTTCTCTCCCCTCCAGCCTCACAAATGTTTCAAAATCAAACGGGTTTTCGTTGCCTCTAATCCTTCTCCCCAAATCCCTGGATAGGAGCTCTGGATACGCAGTGTGTATTGCGGTAACTTCGTGTATCATACCCTCTATGTACACAGGTATTTTTGGAATCTTTCCCAACCTCATCGCATCCGCTAGTATTAGCATTACCTCTTGGGCTCTTCCAACACTAAGGCTAGGTATCAGCACCTTTCCCCTCCTCTCGTACGTATCCAGTACAATCTTTAGCAGCTCCTCCTCTGCCTCCTCACGCTTAGGTTGATCCATAGCCCCATAAGTACTCTCCATTATTATCGAGTCGACCCTTGGAAACTCGTGGTCCGCTCTCTCTAATAGCTTTGTCCTACCAAATTTAAAGTCTCCAGTATAAACAATGTTGTGGAACCCGTTGCCAATGTGTATATGGGCTATGGCAGATCCCAGTATGTGACCAGCATTGTACAGAGTTAGCCTTATATCAGGTGCTATATCTGTTACAACACCGTATTTCAAAGTTATTGTGTGGAGAAGCATCTTCTCAACATCTCTCAGTGTAAATGGGGGTTCCGCACTCTCTCTTTCACTTATCTCTAGGAAATCCTTTAGCAGAAGCACCATGAGATCTCTTGTAGCATCTGTGGTGTATACTGCACCTCTAAATCCGTACTTAAACAGATACGGCACTAGACCTGCATGGTCGAGGTGGGCGTGCGTGACTATAACTGCATCTATATCCTCCGGGTCTATGTTAAGGAGATCTATTCTCGGAAAAGCGTTTGCCGCCATACTCCTTCCTGGATTCAGCCCAAAATCTAGTAGGATTTTGCTCTCTGCAGTTTCTAGCAGCATTGCTGATCTGCCAACCTCCTGCGCTGCTCCAAGGAACGTGATTCTGACGTAGTTGTTTCCATTCTTAGCTAGCAGAACATCTCTGTGTATGGCCTCCCCCAATTCCCTAAGGAACTTTAGTCTATATCCGCTCTCTGCAAGGTACCCCATCATAATTTCCTCATATATCTTAGATTTCATTGGCGGTGAGCGGATTATCCTTGGCCTCCAGCCGGTCGATACGAGAATCTGGTTTGATTTGTCCTCCACGGGGGATGGATTCTTAGCCTTTATAATAACCTCTCCAAGAACCTCGTCGAACTCTATAGACTCTATACCTGCTTCAGATAGTTCTAGACCCTTGATGTACTCCTTAACCTCCTCAACAGGCCTCCTAATTGACGGGTCCGTTCTTATAACTATACGCTTCTTTATAGTTTTAGCAATCTGTGATACTATGTCTCCTTGCTGTAGGAGGAACTCAGGGTTTCTAACGTAAACAGCTATCTCCGGTCCTTCAAACTCTAGCCTGGTTAGCTGCGCTGAGGATGGCATCATCTTGAATATTACAGATCTTATGTATGCGAGATCTATATTGAAGCTCATAGTTGAGCTCTACCGAGAATTTTCTTAACCTCCTCTCCCTGGAGTGTGTACTCGTTGAATGTATCCTTACCCACAACAACAACGTCTACGCCTATGCCACCACTAAATGCATCCCTTACTGATGCTGCTGCCACAGCCTTTACAGCAAGCTTTACAGCATCGCTAACAGACATACCTGGCTCGTATTCAGACTCTATAATGCCTATAGCTATTGGTGATCCTGAGCCTGTTGCAGCGTACCTCTCCTCAGTAACATCACCATAGGGCTCTATAGCAAATATCTTTGCACCTTCGTAGTAGTCGTAACCTCCGAGTATGAGCTGTACAATGAATGGAAAGTACTTGTACTCATTCAGTATGAGGCTCAGCAGATAAGCTATGCTCCTGAGCCCCATTGGCCTACCATTTACTAGCTGGTAGTAGTGTGCTTCAGCTCTTATGTAGTCCGCTAGTGACTGTGCATCTGCAACAAGGCCTGCTATTGTCAGGGCGAATCTGTCCGTTATCTTTATGATTTTTCTGACATTCCTATGTGCTACATAGATGCCTGAAGTAGCCTTTTTATCAGCTGCTAGAACTACATGCTCCTTTAATGCCAGCCCTATTGTCGTAGTACCTCTGTATGCCTTCTCTAGAGCCTTTGCTACTCTATCCAAATCGCTCATTTGGATCCACGGTGAATGTGCTGCATATGAATGCATTAGCATGATTTAACTCCACCTAGAAACTTCTATTTACCTACTATTGTGTAAGCTTAATAAGTTTCTATGCCGTGAATCGAGAATATAGCCGCAGTTGTGTGTGTACTATGGATGCTGATACACATAGGATTGATCTGCCCAAACGCATTATCATAGGCAATGGCGTCGTATCTGAAACACCCAATCACATACTAGAGCTAGGTCTTGGTAGAAGGATCGTTGTTGTTTGTGGACATGGTGCCACAAATAGCTACGCTAATATAGTTAAGGATCATCTGGTGGATAGTGGATTGGAGTCCTGGATAGTAAATGTGTCTAAAGCTTCCACAGATGAGGTGGCCAAGGTTTCGAGCGTAGCTAGAGAGGTGGGAGCTGAGGTTCTCATAGGTGTAGGTGGTGGTAAGGCTATTGACGCAGCAAAGTACGCAGCCTCGAGAAGCCACATGAAGTTTATCAGCATCCCTACAACACCATCCCACGATGGTATTGCCTCCCCTTTTGCATCAATAAGAGATTTGGATAGGCCTGTATCAACTAAGGCAGCCACACCAGCTCTCGTAATTGCTGATATCGATATCATTTCCAAAGCTCCAAGAAGGAATATTATTGCAGGCTGCTGCGACCTAATAGGAAAATTCTCTGCCGTTCTTGATTGGAGACTTGCCCATAGACTTAGAGGTGAGTACTACGGTGAATACGCTGCCTCCTTAGCACTTTTATCAGCCAAGCATATTGTGAAATACAGCGAGTGGTTTGCTGTGAAGGACATTCCAGTGGAGGCTATTAGAGTGCTTGTTGAAGCTCTTATAAGTAGTGGGATAGCCATGGCTATAGCGGGATCAACCAGACCTGCAAGCGGATCTGAGCATATGATAGCCCACGCAATAGATGTTGTGGCAGACTACCCCGCGCTACATGGTGAGGAGGTTGGCATAGGATCTATAGTAGCTCTCTACCTACATGGGAGAAACTGGAAGAGGATAAGGAATATACTTAGATCAGTAGGTGCGGCAGTTAGGGCAAAGGATGTAGGTATAAGTAGGAAACAGCTTATAGAAGCACTAACAATAGCCCATAAGATAAGGCCGGAGAGGTACACAATACTAGGTGAACAGGGAATTAGTATTGAAGCAGCAGAGAAAATTGTACACATACTCGAACTGGATTAGACGCTTCACAGTATTGAAGGGTCCTTCTAAACACTAAGAGGAGCGCACTTCATAGTGTAGGGTCGGCAGAGCTAGCACAAGATATCTGGAAAATGATGTACACACATAACACTGAATTCAGAATCGATGGTGTTTGAGGTTGCACTAAGATGGCTGCTTGATGCAATTCCAGTTGTGCGGTGGGAATTAGGATCAAAATTATTTAAAAACATTAAAGAAGATTACAGCTTGAAATAGCTGTGGGCTATGTGCTATGAAGATCCTAATTAAAGATTCCTCCATATTGACTATGGACGATAAAAAGTGGTTCATAGGTAGAGGCTACATTTACGTAGACCAGGGTAGAATCGTAGCTGTAGGTGAGGATGAACCTCAACCTGAATTTGAATTTGCCGACTACATTATAGATGATAGGTTTACCGTGGTGCTTCCTGGATTCACAGTCGGACTAGGGAATATAATTGACTATTTCTTCAGATTCACTGAAAAACCTGTGGATGCTAAAATGGTTAGCGAGACCCTCAGTAAAAGTGATTTAAATGCGCTAATAGAAGTTACCCTGGCGTCTCTCACTGCTAGTGGTGCTACATCCATTGCAACTCTTTTGAACAGCTTTGACCTGAGGGTGGTTTCCGCTATAGTTTCTGCAGCTTCATCTAGCTGGATACGCACCCGAGTAGTGCTGCTAGATAGTGGTATTGATCTCAATACCCTAGAGAGTGATATTCGAAGTGCTTTAAAGAGCTCTAGAGATCCTGAGGCCGTAACAAAGAACATTGTATCCTTTGGATTATTTATCAGAAGCGAGTCTACAGCTAGAATGCTAAGCAGCATTACAGATTTTGCCATATCCATATATATCGATTCCCGTGCACAGCTGAAGCCCTACGAGATTTCTCAAGACCTTGAAAGTAGAAATGTAGTTGCTGTAGATCCTGTTGATACCCATACCAAATGCATCTTCAGTGAGGTAGAGCTTTGGAGGGATGGCTGTGGCATTTCACCATACAATCCCACACTCCTAAACCCTAGAAAACTGCTGCGTGAGGTATACCGTGCAACAAACAGTGCTGAGGGAAGCATTACGATACTTTCATCGCTCAATCCAATCAACCACAATCTAGGTTCAGGTTTTGTTAGGGAAAATGCTGTCGCTGATGTAATTACAATCGACTTCAGTGAACCTCCGTACGGACCTATACCCATGTCTAGAAGGGCTGTAGCAAATGAAATTGTTAATAGCAACTTTCTGGTTAAAACAGCTATTGTGGGAGGTGAGGTGGTTCTAGATGGTGGTGTCCTTCTAACGGTGGGTAGGGAATCCGTAAGAAGAGTCCAGAACATTCTAAAGGATTTCACCCATTAGCCTCCCCTACCACATTTGAACATACTGTTAAATTGTTTTATTAGATTTACACCCTAAGTTTTATCTCCCATCATAAACATAAACACGGTGCCCTTCTTGCATAGGAATGACACCTCTTGCACTCACAGAATTTGCTTGGACGAGAATCGAATGTCTAAGCTGCTCTCCACCATAGCAATACTCTATAGAGAGAAGCTGTATGAGTACAACAGCACGATAAAGAATACGGGCTACTACCTAAAGCCCTTTCACATTACCACTAAGAAGTGGAGAGGTGGTGTAAAGGTGTACCACTACTATGGTAGGTACTGGTACAGACTCACTCTTCAGGGCTCTAAATTAAAATGGTGCTACATCGGTAGCAGAAAACCCCATGAGGGTCTACCTGATCCACCTATTAATCCACTCCTCCTCATCAGGATTAGTGATAGCGATGGCAAAAACTGTCTGTGTGTGCTGGGGTACCGCACTAGTGATTCTGAAGCGGCGCTAGAGTATTTGGAAAAGGCCCTACTTCTGTTGGAGATTGATGGGGATTCCAGTAAAGTTTTACCAAACTCTCTACGAGATTTGCTACACAGAGAGTAGTTAGTATGTAGAGACGTGGTGGGTTATGGACTATCTAGTAAAAGCTCTCCTAACTAGTGAGAGCTGCAGTGATCTCTACGACCTTCTCTCAACTGAGGATGTCTTGACCGAGATAATCAAGGTATGCAGAAGCACTGGGTGCAGAGATGTCATTGAATTCTTTCTTCAAAAAGATGGCGAGGGTTTAGTTGATGTAGTTGACTCATATCTCAAACTCGCGCCACTCGCGCTCATCATCAGCATATCCTTCGGTAATCCATACATGGGTAGATTTGCACATAGATTCTCTAAACTCTACATAGATCACTATCTAACCTCTCTTAGTGAAGTTGAATTTCTTGAAATAGCTAGGAGTGTAGGGCTGGAGGTTGAGAAATCTGATGGATGCTTTAATGAAGTTGATCTGTATATAAATAGAAACAATGCAACTGTTAGAATGTGCTACAGATTTAGAATGCCCTTTACATCCTATCTCAAGGCTGTCCAGAGCCTCTCCTCAACAGAGTTTGCATGGAGCTTACTTGCAGTGCCTCTGTATAAAGGTTTTGCTCTCATTGAAAATCGTGAGAAGGTTGAGAGAATTCTTCTTGAATATCTGAGAAATTCCATAATTGGTAAAATGAAATCCATACACACAATGTGCAGCAGTCCTGGGTCACTATATCTAAGCTATATCGATAGGCTGAGTTATATTGATCAAGATCTAGCTAATGATATAAAAGATTTCGTTAAGATTTTGAACCCAGAGCCGGTGAACGGTGCTGGTCAAGCCCTAGATTTTAGTGGAGCTCCTCCGAATGCAGGAGATCTTGGTAATGTAGAGCTGTCTGGTGTTCTTAGCAGCACAAAAAATCTGTTAGTATTTGCAGAGAACCTCTTTCCACCCTGTATACAGGCCATACTGAGGTCGCTAGTTAATGGTGAGAACCTGACTCATCATCAAAGATTTGCCCTCGCCACCTTCCTACTAAACCTGAACACAAGTGTTGACGATCTGCTGAAGATCTTCAAGTATAGCCCTGATTTCAATGAGAGGATAGCCAGGTACCAACTGGAGCATCTAGCAGGTCTACGAGGTTCAAAGAGGCGCTATCTACCCTACAGCTGTTCAACTATGAAAACTTTAAATATGTGTAACAGTGAGTGTGGCACTAGAAATCCCCTCCAGTACGTCTACCGTAGATTTAAATTAAAGACCTAGAGCGATTCAAACGCTGGTTAAGATGTATTGTATCGAGGGTTGCAATTCCAGCCGTTGCTCACCAGTGGTGGGACTTATTCTTTTCAGTGATGTGGTCAACCCCCTGCCCACTGAGAATGTATCTGTGTATTGTTTCTATGACCCTCTCGGTGGTGTCTATGCCAAACATTTCTCTCTGCATTCTGTCAACATCATCGTCTGTCAATGCATCTGTATATCTGGATAGTCTGTTCCTGTTTATCTCAATAAACTGCTGCCCCCATTTGAATTCCCCCAGGATATCTCTCGCCTCAATATAGAATCCGGTTATTATTAGAGCTGCAGCTAGCGCTTCTACGGTGCTCAATTTGAATGGTTTTCCATAGTTTGTAGGATTTGCAGCTATAAGTATGGGTAGAACTCTGTGTAGCCCTCTCCTAATACTCTTTAGGAATCCTGTGCCCTCCTTCCACGATACATCCACAGCCACCAATCCACATTTTTCAATCCATAGTCTATCGCCCCGCTTCAGATAGCTGTACGCATATGGATTTAGCACTACACTGCACCTCTGGATTTCATCCACTTTACTGATTCTTCTAGCCTTTCCCCTCCTAATTAAACGCTCAGCTGTGCACAACTCCGGATCATCCTCACCCATAGTCAGAATTGCTAACCTAGGCATGCTCTCCATACTCACCATTAGAAGTGGTGGAGTAGGTGCGGTAATAAGCTTCACTAACTACACACGTTACTACAATCCTGGCCTATGGGCCAAGTAAGTTTTTATATGCCTATCATTAATATTGCTCTCAAGGTGGCAGTCGACAATGCCCGAGGCCCTCGTCCTCATAAACACTGATGTTGGAGCTGAGGAGGAAGTGCTGAGTCAGGTGAGGAGCATCAATGGAGTGAAAGAGGTGTACATAGTGTATGGTGTGTATGACTTGTACACAAGAATTGAAGCAAATACTGTAGAGGATTTGAAGAATATAATATCAACTAAGATAAGGAGGCTTCCAAAGGTGAGATCGACAATAACTATGGTTATAGTGTCTTCAAGCATGAAATCTAACAATGTTGGAAAAGAATGGAGCTAAATATTATGGTGCATCGTATTCATTTATAAGATTTGCTGGGCATAGATGCATAGTGGTAGCAAGTAGCGATCTATGTTTAATTCACATAGGAATTGACGACTTTGATCATCAACAATACGGCTGCACAACACATGCTGCAACATACCTACTACACAAGTTGAGTGAAAAGTTTCAAATACTGCTTCCAGACTACCCAAATCTGGTTAGACTAAACCCTTCCATTCCGTGGAAGACGCGTGGAAACGGAGCTGTTGCCCTAAGAATTCTACTGGAATGCAGTAGGATTGGAGAAGCTGTGGAGTTTTGCGCCCAGGTACTGCTAGAGTACCAAAGCATCATTGATGGGCTTGCTGGTTCTCTCCCATCACAGGATGCTGAGCCAGGCCTTATTATTGCTGTGGATCCCATTCCCCGAGTAATGGCTAGAGTCTATACAATGGCACTAACAGACGTCCTGCTTCCATCTGTAGTGCTAGAGAAGCTCAAAAGGTATGAGAACGTGTATCTGCTTGATGCATTTAAAAATCGTGGGGTAGTGGGAGCCTCTGCTGCTGTTGGATGGTTTCTAGTTGAAGGCGACTACACATACGAACTTCTCACGTATAGATCGAAGAGGTTGTATGGAGTAAAGAGATGTATTGAGAGATCCTCTGTTGAGAATTTTGATGTGATAAGTGGGTCTGATGCTTTTAATACAGTAGATCGTGAAAGCGGTAGAATATTGATAGAATCCCACGGGATGGACCCTGTACTCTACGGTGTAAGGGGTGAGTCTCCAGAGGTGGTAAAAAAGGCGCTGAGTATCGTTAGAGCATGTGAACCTATCACTGCTTGGACGATATTTAGAAGCAATCAGGCGACCGATGCCCATGCAGTTTGTAGGAGTATAGATGAATTAAGAATCTACACATCCTCTAAACTGCATGTAGTTATTGCATCAAAACCTGAAGTCCTCCCGGGAGGAACTGTTGTAGTAAAGGCATTTGATGCAACAGGTGCTATAGATCTCGCCTTCTTTAAACCATCTACATTAACGGAGGTGGCCCTAGACCTGTGCGTAGGGGATGAAGCTGTTGTGCAA
>JANXEL010000064.1 GCA_025058535.1 Ignisphaera sp.
AAAGGATAGCATCTCAACATCCCAGTGTGCTCTAACTTTATTGACATCTACTGTGGGGGCTACCAGGAGAGCAAAGCTGAGACTATCATATGTTGTGACAATGTGTGGTGCTAGGAGGAATGGATCTCTAGCTATAGCTACCCTCCTACCACCAGCCTCAATCTCAAGGCTTTCAAGAGATGCTTGGTATGCTATGAATTTCTCAGCTCCTGGAACACTAGCACCCTTCTCAACCACACTCCTCATAACAGCTCTAAGGGGGAGGACATGAGCTACCCTAACCCTCCTCTCCACAGCCCATCTAAAGATGTAGCTCTTTCCAAAACCTGTTGGTGCTACTAGAATCTGTACTGGGTACTCTGCAGATTTCTCTAAAACATCCAGCTGTATATCTGATCTACTATACATAAGCAAACTCTCAATCTATACTAATCCAGCTAGGGTGCTCATAAGCATTCTCAATCTGTGTGCCTCACTCATACGGAGTGCAAGATTCTTATCCCCACCATACTTCCCCACATACTCCCTCTCCAAATACTCATCCACAATCCTCTGATCCAGATCAGCTCTCCTCCTCAGCTCACTAGCCATCTGGTCAGTGAGTCCCCAGAAGATATCGTTACTCTCTAGAATCCTTAGAGCACCATACACACTCTCCTTGTAGAGTTTGAGATTTGCAGAAGCCACTCCATAGGCAATCATCTTAAGCTCGTGCTTGAGCCTCTCAACAGCTCCAGCACCACCAAACACACTACTTAGACGAGCTGCTGCAGTCATTAATCTAGAGAGCTTTTCTGCTAACTCCTCTGCACCACTCTCAAACCCTAGAGTTTTGAATGATAGATCTAGAGAGCTTACTTCCCCCAACTGCACACCCACTGTAAAGTCTCTGTAGAATCTATAGCCTGTTGGGATAACAGATACCACCTGGAATGCAATGGATTCAATACCAGGGCTTCCAGCTAGAATCATTCTCAGCTGAACTACAGATTCACTGTACAGCTTAAATAGCATAGCAAGCCTCAGCATCTCAACATCATCAACGAGTATGCATGGTGTAAAGCTTCTGAGACGGCTATATGCAGTGTTTAGAAACATGCAGTCGCGGGCAGTTAGGGTGGTGGAGCCTGGGCTAATCAGTGTAACTAGGTGGTGTGTGGTTTCTCCAACATCCGTACTGCAGGTGTTGTATGCGATCATTGCAGCTAGAGTGAGTGCTGCAAACCCTCTTCCAAGAAGTACCTCTACCTTTCCCATCTTTGGAGAGCCCTTTCTTGGTGTATCCTTTACACCTCCAAATCTTCCACACTCGTAGAAGGCTTCTCTAAAGAGTAGACGGGGAATCTTTACAGCATCCCTATCCCTACTCTCCCCGATTAAAACAGTAACGTTTCTACCACTCCTATGGTCGGCAATACTCAAGCTCCTAGCTAGCTGCTGTCTACTACTGTTTAGTAGATTGGTGAGCTCGTGGTACAGCCTTGGCTTAGCATCCTTTCTGGATCTGAGAATATCCTGCACATCTACATCTCCCTAATACTGTGTAGGGATGCAGGTGGTGAAAAGGCGGAGAATCTGTGTGAGAGCATTTCCAGGAATCTCAATGGGAGATTCATATACATAGGTGGAAAGGAGACTATTGGTAAGGGTCTGGTTAAGCTATACACAGTACCTGCTCCAGCAGCTGGTCAGGTGGCTCAGCATGGAAAGTAAGCTTATGGTTGAGCAAGTGTTCAGCTGCATCAACTCAATTATAGAGAGGTATGCTGGGAGCAAGAATAGGGCTGGTGTTGTAAAGAGGTTTAGAGCGAGAGCAAGATCACTACCTCAGGAGGTATTCAGTAGGGGACTAGCATACACACTAGTCTATATAGCAGCTAGAAGTAGTAGAGATGCTGTAGAGAGGGGGCTTGAGGAAAAAATTACAGAGTGTAGAGATGTGGTAAACTCTGTAGGTGAACTTGCAGATAAGACAAATATGGGTGAGGAAGAGCTCTCCTACGCTCTATACGGTGCAGTCATTCTCTATCTCGCAAAAAGACTAGGTATAGTGAAATTAAATAGACTAGAGAGCATAGTTTGTGAAGCGCTAAACAATGTTGTTCTAGAGGTGAAAATGTGGCCTGTGATTGACTGGCTCAAAAGAGTTGCTGAGGCGTACATAAGTGAGTGAACTTAAACTGCACTTGAGAAACACTACCCCACTACTAGTTGGAGGATACGACCCGAGAAAACAGGATAGAATGGG
>JANXEL010000066.1 GCA_025058535.1 Ignisphaera sp.
CTTCTCTCTCACCATATCTGATATGGCCTTGAGTATCTCTCCAGCCATAACAAGATCAGCAACAAAATAATCACCACACTCAAACTTAGAGCCAATAACATCAGCAGCAACCCTAAGATCACCCAAAACAGCCTGAGGATCCTCAACCTCAAGCCTTCTTTTAGCCAACTCTATAGCCCTCTTCTCATCCAGGCCAACAATAGCATCTACAAACTCTTGAGAGAGGGACACCATGTATCCCCAGGTAGAGGGGTAGCACAGATTAGTTAATAAGTTTTTCCATAGATTTGGCTAGCCTGACCATATATAGGTTGGAGTTTTAGGTTTCCCCATGAGGAGCTGGGGGCTCCAGAATATTAAGGCCAACCGAAAATTGATCTTTTGAATTAGGTGATGATGCGCACTATGAAATAATGAATTTGTGCATAAAGCTATCTTTTAACCAGAGCAACTATAGCACCAATTACAAACCCTATAGATATTGGTCCTACAGTGAGAAGCCCAAGCACCACGGCAAAGTTTTTTGCGACCTCAATTATGTCGCTAATGCTCTTAAATACTTCCACAGTAGACGTCCCTAGACTCCATACAGATAGAAAGCTCCCTAGAATCAGTATTGCTATGAATGCTAGTACGTATTTTATTGCTCTTATAGATATGTAGCCTAGGGCTAATCCTAGGAAAAACTGTATCAGTATTACGATAAAATTTCGCGGATCTGAGAGGGCATGAACTAGTATTTCACTTACATTAGGAGGAGTTGCGGTCACAGCCATATCTATATAACCCTTCACTATTGTAGCGTAGAGGTATATATATGCTTATAATCTGCAATAAATGTCGGGTGCTATCTATGGCATCCACCAATGTAATGGATGTAGCTGGTTTTAAATTTAGGATACTCTTCTATAAGCATGGGTACACACCCCACTATGCTGAACACGTTATTGACCCTAGAGACAATAGAGAAAAGCTAGTTATGGCAGATCCGCATGGCACATTCAGTATCATAGTTTACGATACTACCAAAGGCATTATTGAGGATGAGATAAAGGTGTCTGGAGGTCTGATTCCAAATCCTCACACCGCCCACATGCTTATGAATAGAGTACCTGAAATCAATGCAGAACCCGGTGATATACTGTGTTCTGATAGAGCTGGCAGGTGGGTACTGATAGACAGGGATTCGCATAGAATTAAATGGAATTTAGCTCTAGACGACTCTGAATGGCCCCACGATATAGTGCTCTCATCCGATGGTAAGAGCGTTATAGTTACCGATTATGGTGTAGGTGGATATGGTGGTTTCGTAAGAAAGGTGACGCTTAATAGCAAAACTCTGTGGAATATCCCAATGTTTGGAGCGGCAAAGATCTCTAGAATATTTGGCTCAACAGCTAGTGGGATTCACACCAACTCATTTGGCGGCAACTATGTAGTTGCACAAAACGGTGTCCTCTCAGGTATATATGAGATAGATGAAGATGGCTCCATAGTATGGCAATGCCCCAAAGGGATAGGGAGTACAAATAACTCTTGGCTCTTTAAACCCCATAGCGCATTTAGAGTTGGTCTAGCTGAAGCTAGTGGAAACCTAACTGTTGTAGGATTTGAAGCAGGTGGAGGTATAGTTGCTATTGACTACTTCTGTAGGCCTCGTTGGGGCATAATGTCAACGTACACTGTCTACCCCATCCCATACTATAGACCAAGTAGGTATGGGCTGATGGAAACCACACATGTATTTCCAACACTCAGTGGAACAATAGCCGCCGTAGACTGGAGGGGATATGCTGGTTCTATGATAATCGAACTACTTGAAATTCCTAAGGCTCCACTATCGTGGGTACTATCATGGGATCTAGATCCTGGTCCCGAGGGTATCTGGCTAGATCCACCAATAGAGGTGCTGGACTTTGACTCTATCACATTAACGCTAATCAATGTAGGGGATAGCTCTATAAAATGGAAACTGTATGCATCCACCCAACCCCTTCTTACAGAAGAAGATTTTAATAATCTATGGCACAGTGTATCAGCAGGTTTATTAGATGGAGGTGATGTAGCGCTTATTGAGGTAGACAATAGGGTAAAGCGCTACGCCTTCTTAAGACTCAGAGTTGATAGAGGTGTAGAGGGTGTGCCATCGAAAGTTAGAGCCATTATAACTTGGTGTTAACTCCTAGCATTAAATTTCATCTCAGTGTACCCGCAATTCATACATATGCTCAGCTCTATAGCTGAGTACCTCCTTAATAGCCTCTCTATCTCATTTCTAACACCTTTAGAAATCATCATAAGTAGAGGCACAGGTAATTCGGATGGTAGCTGAAACTTGTATACGTCCACTTTGCTAGAGCTACACCTTGGACACAAGTCCACAGTTCTCACCAATTCAACGCATCACAAAAAGAACTTTTTTGTATTTCGCAAACTAGCGTGTTATTCCCTAATGGATCAGCATGATACACATTATACACAAACATCCACTCTGCAGAGAACGTGGAAACATAGCATTCACAAGCACTACAAGCAAGAGGTTTTCATACATAGGCGTATTAGAGCTAAATGTTGAATTAGTGATAGTCGCGCTGTCGTACATTGTTGAAACATCATATTTGGAATCTCTTTCAATGAATTAATTGCATGATCATTCATTAGAATAGGCGGTTTGAATTAGATTTTAAAGTTGTGTTTCATAGCAGCTTCCCTTACAAGATTCACTTCTGCTTAATATCAATTAATTGCTCGCAGCAATTGCATTGATTTCATACACTTCCCAACACTAATTTATATTATATATTAAATATAAAATGACTGTGGAGCATCTACACTCCATCTACACTCTTTATAGACTCCAGTAGCTCTCTACTATACATCTCTAAAAGCTCTTTATTAAACCATTCTCTGTACGCATTTTCGGTTTTCAAAGCGGCCGCCGAAATACCCCTGGTAGTAGATTCAAGCATGCTCATACCCATGGCCCTAAAATAGCCTGTAACAGCAAGCAGTATATCTCCTGCTCCAACATCATCAACACTCTTTACTGAAAGTGATGGTATGTGTAAAGCCTCGTTGTTGTGAACTAGGTAGAGTCCTCTATCGTCTAAACTAACTAAAAACGATGTTCCACCAGCCGAGCTGAGGTCTTTAATGTGTTTAATGATACTTGTTTCTTCGTTAGTGAAGCAAAACTCTCTTATGTTGCCATGAACAATATCCACGGTTAGTAGCGCCTCCTCCGAATTCCACTTCCATAGGCATCTTATGGAGTCATCATAGCACTCTCTCACAAACCCCTGAATATCAATGGCTGTAACTTTTGAATTGAATTCCCTGATTTGAATTATCTGATGCTCAAGAATCTCCTTCATTATCGGTGTTACGTACACGGCGTCAAATCTGTGCATCCTCGTATATAATCTAACCGCCTCTATATCTATCGTGGGGCTTAAACCTCTAAAGCCTACGGCCTTGCCATTACTTATAGTAAATATAGGTGTGCCGTTTACTCCAAGCTCAATAACTCTTATACCATAGAGATCTAAAACGCCTCGGATCAAACCCCGTACATCATCAGCTACGTGAGTGGCGACGTACACCTCTACACCAAGGTATTCTGCTAATGCTCTACCGCCGTAGTATCCAGAGCCCCCAACTCTGTACTGGGTGCCTAGGTCATCCATTGTTATGTTACCTATAAAGAGGGCCTTCACTAATCTACACCAAATATTAGAGAGCCCCTAAATAGATGCCTCTAATAATCTCTCTAGTTACATCTATAGGTGCTTGCTTTAATGCGTACGACAATACCTTTTCAACTGTTTCAGCAACTCTATCAGCATCATCAACAGTAAAACCGTAGTCACTCAGTCTCTCACTGAAACCTATTGATTGCTGAAATTCTCTTAAAGCTTCACCTACTTTTACACTATCGCTGGGATCCGGCTGGATTGATGGGTCTATATGTCTCAGGGCCCTGTATAGATTTTCATACTCACTTGCATATAGATAAGGAAGGGCTGTAGGGCCTAGCATGGCGAGACCTGCGCCATGTGGTAGACTAGTGTTCATACCACTGAGGACGTTCTCTATTGCATGTATTATATGTGCCCTGCTGTTATCTATGGCTATACCTGCTAGCATAGATGCGTAGAGCAGCCAGGATCTGCCATCCATATCACCTAAGTTCCTTACCACTTTGGGAAGCCATTTACTAATAATCCTAACAACCTCTTCAGCTATAGCCACAACATATGGTGATGAGTTTCTACCACAGGCCGCTTCAACAGCATGGTAGAACGCATCAAGCGTAGTATAGATTGTTTGGTTAAGTGGCAAAGATAGCAGATATTTTGGATCATCGATACTCACAATGGGGTACATGTACTCAGAAGCTATGCCCACCTTTGCCCTAGGTTGTTCCATCGTCACAACAGCATATCTATTGACCTCGGAGCCAGTACCGTGAGTTAGATTGACAGCTATTACAGGTATGGAGCCGCAGAATCTCTGAGAATCAGCGATATAGTCCTCTACACTACCACCACACTTAGCAATAACACTTGCAATTTTTGCCGTATCAATAACACTACCACCACCAATGGCAATAACACACTCAGCGCCGAACCTCCAAACATCAACTGCAACATCTTGAACCACATCTCTAGAGGGATTGGGTAAAACTTTATCATATACTCTATAGGATGTTCTGAACTTATTTAGTACAGCTATCACGTCATTTAGAGCCCCGCTGACTCTTGCTGCATTGCGGCTGGTTACGATGTACACTCTCTTTACATTCGATACTAAGCCCTCAATGCCACCTATAGAATTTACGCCAAAATAGTCAACAGTCCTTCCACTTCTAATGACAAAATTTTTAAGTTTCATTACCGCTTTCCCATAAACTTGTAAGATAGTTCAAGATCTCTATTTTAAGTTTTTTACTACAGTGATTATTCGATACAAGGTTTATCTAGTTAATATTAAGATGCATGAGATTTCAGTGCAATCTCGAGATTGGTATAAAAATAGTGAAGTATTCTAGTGAAAACCGTTCTACATCCCTAGAAATTATTGTATAAGGAAGCACTTCATTTGCGAGAATGCGGTAGATCAACCGGGACCTTCAGACCTGTGAATCCTTACTTTGATTGTGAGATATCCACTGAGATCTGCATCAATATTATTTAGCAAATAACTAATTTATCCTTGACGTTAACCTTTACCACGTGACATGTATTGTGCTTGGATTATGCACTATAACTTCACTGCTCTGTAACATGTCATACTATGCTATAATCATCTGCAAACCCAGTGTAGTCTATGTGACCCCTAGAATTATATGCTGTGAAAAGTTTTTGCAGGTCTTAAATGGAGGGTATCAAGAGTTGTACAGAAGGGCTATAGCAATTTAAAAATCCTAATCCTGTGGACCAGTGTACGAATTTATGAACACTCCTAATCAGGCTAATAAGCGGTATAGTTCACTGTATACAGTGGACAACAATAATTATATTGGTGGCGCTAGCTTGAAAGAATTTCATCAAGAGATCAGAAACCTTATGTATAAGCTTCTAGAAAACATTCCGCTATACTTTGATAAGAATTTGACCTTAAATTCTGATGGTAGAAAACTTCTATCGCAACTACTAAGGTACCTACTCTATGAACATCGTGAATATCGAGACCTTGCCAGTGAAGTTAGAAGAAATCCAACCATAGAAAACATTATTAAACTTGCTAAAGTCGTTCTACCATCAAAGGAAGTTAATAAAGTTCTAGATATACAATTCAAGGGTCCGTACAAGCACGCTATGGATAGGTTGTGAGTTAAATAAATGATATTAAAAATAGGTATAGAATACAATTAGAGATCTTTCGCCCCACCAGTATAACGATAAAGCTGAACAGCTGTCTATTAACAGTGCCTTCCACAAACCTCCTCGAGACGTTTTATCAAAATGTTAATGATGATGTCCGCAACATCCGTAGAGTAGATCTTTGATACAACATCCCTAATATCACCATTTTTAATAAGTTGCATAAAGTTTTTACCGGAGAGCGTCTCGATAAGCTGAACGAAGCCGGGCATAATATTGTTAGAGGCCCTCCTTATACAAGCATGATAACCATCCATACCTACCAGCCTAGAGAGGCCACAGGAATGAGTATAGTTAGAGGGATTATACACATTAACAAAAAGAGAATGGTGATTAACATAATAAAAAAGTTTAAAAACCCAATACTGCTGGGCTGAGCTAGCTTAGAATGCACTGCGCGTTGGAGGCAGAGGATTTCCTCCTGCAAAGGCAACAGTTTTAGCAGTAGCTATAGCTACTGCAGCAGCTGCTATCTTAATAGCAGGCATGTATCTAGCCAGCTTGGAGTACATACTACTCCAGCACCTCTACCTTAGTGTGTAGAGAAGGATCACTTTTGAGAAAATCATAGCGTTGCTCACCAACACCGATGCGCTTTACCCCATAGAAAAGCAACATATATATAGTGTTTTCCCTAGGTAAATTTAGAGTGGTGTCCGAGTTATATAGTACCCATATTGTTGATAACTATGGGGAGTGATTTTATTGCAAGGGCGAATATCCTTAAGAGAATATACGTCGAAAACACCGTTACATCTACAAGACTCTCTAGAGTTATCGAAGTAGATTACAGAAAAATTGTATCTGCGTTTAACGTCCTCAGAGACCGCTATGGAGTGAGCGTGTGGGTTGATGTCCTACAAAGCAGATTAGGCTTAGGTCTGGTGCTGCTCCTTCTCAAGGGTCTTAGGCTTAGACCCCCTAAAGATCCTACTATCTGGAGCGAGATTGCTGTAAAGCTTCCATATCCTCGCTCTATTGCTTGGACGCCCACGGGTGAACTCCAGCTAGTCTTTCAAAGCCCTCTAAGAACTGATGTTATAAATGTTGAAGATGTTAAGGAGTATGTAGCGTTTGCTCAGAAGTTCGATTTTGTTTTGAGATCTAAACCATTGGTAGAGCTTCTTGACATGTTTATTGAATTAAGGTTTGGAGAACTTACAGAAAGAGGGCTTGATATAGCCATGGAGCATAGCTATAGAATTGATAAGGAATATATTTTGTCTTCGGGGAAATTTGATGGTCTTGATTTAGCTATTCTAAATATTTTGGAACCTCATCCTGAAGTCACATTGAGAAAACTGACTCAGGAAGTTAATAATACTCTAAATAGAGACTATTCCATGACAAGCATAGAGTATCATTTAGATAAGCATGTTGAGAATATGATTCTAGGCTATAGAGTTGCGAACTATGCTCAGAGCTATAAATTATCTGAAACGGTATCTATCATTATCCTTAGTTGTAGGAATCCATTAGAATTCTGCTCCAGGGTTATCTCACACCCCTTCATAATATCCTGTGTTGGTGATAGTCGCACTAGCATTGTCGCAACTAATATCTGTGCCCCATCCGGATATCAAGGATCTTTTATACTTAGATTTATAGAGAAGAGCCGGTCATATAGCTGTGGCGAAACTTTAGCAAACATTCAGTATCTTGCTATTCCGCCATATATAATGGTATTCGCTGTTCCTAGACCTTGGCCTAAGGAGTATGTCCGGGAGATTGATGAAGCAAAAGTTGAGTACGATCCTCGTTCAAGATCTTGGAGTGCTACTATAGATGTTAAGGAAGTCGTCGGTGTTCTTACTAACTATCTAAGCTCTTAGCCCATAAATTTTAATGTTCGTTTTTGAATAAATGTGTTTAAATTTTATTCTATAATATGCGAAATCCGTTGAATTATGGAATACTGTTTAAGATCTATTACGCCTTATATGTTACTTCAGCATTGGTTAGGTGTAGTGTTGCTATGCTCTTAACTGCTGTTATATCTATGACCTCCTCTGCAATATCTATGCTTCTAGCGAGAATCCTTGAAATGGCGTCTAGTACTCTAGATACTGATGGTTGCTTTGCCATATTTTCACCGTGAACCTTTCTTATTTCTTCTTCTACCGTTTTTAGTCTCTCGACCTCTCTGATGGTTTTTACCGCGCTCTCTTTATCAATTGCTATAAATGCTTCAGCGACTCTCTTAAACATCTCTATGGCACCTCTGTATAATTCGAGCAGGTATTTTGGCACCTCGGCTAGATTTAACAATGTTAGTGAAATATTAACCGCATGATCTGCGAATCTCTCAACGCTTTTAATAAACAGTGACATGTATATAGAGTCTATGTAGCTTATGCCTCTTCTACCCATCTCATATGGATCCATCAGTATATTTATGAGTTGTCGTAATGCTAGGAGGTAGAGCTTGTCAACAAGATTATCTCTTGCTATAACAGCTTCAAGCAAACCTCTATCACCTGTATTTTCAATGTATGTGGCTATATCTTCGTGCATGGATGCTGCTATTCTAATCATTCTCTTCATAACACTAACAATATCACTTAGATTGGGATCAACAACTATCTGTAGAGTGGTAGATGAGACATCTTCATCAATAACTTCTAAACCCATTAATCTTTCCCTCGAGAGGATCACTGCTTCATCAACGATCTCTCTCCTAACCCCTTTATGTAGTATCTTTATATTTCTTGCACCAGCAACATACCCAGCTATAATCTCCCTCACTACATCGTGAACATTATAGTTCGCATTGATAGTAACTACGTACTCTTTCGGAATGGTAGCCATATGTTTAGATGGTATGTAGAGCCTTATAGAGAGGTCCGGAAGTATCTCCAGTACGGCCTCCATTTTAGGCTCTAAACCTATTTCCTTAGCCCATAGAGTGGGGAGAGATACTATATAAGTTGAGCTACCTATACGTTGAACTCTCCTCCTGTATACACGCAACATATCACCCAAAACCTCCAGTATATTAGTTACATTCCTTCTAGTGTATTACCCAGATATTTTACTCTATATGCAATATATCTCTCTATACCATGTATGTATAATATGAACCACATGTATATACCATTAAAAGCTCTTTTCAATTAATAGTAGAGCCATAACTGACTCAAGTAGAAAATCGTTGCACTACTCTTAGTAGACCAAGGAGTGCTCTTTTCACGGCACTTCAATTGAAGCAAGTAATCTCAGAAATTTATTGCATGACCAATAATTGGCTCAAAGATTACCAAACTTCAAATATTTCATATCATGTCTTTCATTGCATTTTTATGGACTATTCTACAGGAGCACATAGTCATTATAGCTATGAAGGTTCTCAGGCGGAGGCGCTGTAAACAGTATAGAAGCTTTAGGAGCCGTTATGGGGTCGATGACCACATTTATAAGAATAACGCTCATCTCCATAAAGGGTATACTGGTATCAGCAACCAATACCGGCAGCATATTTGGTACTGGAGTGTGTATGTTCTAGAGAAGAGTAGAACCAGTGCTGCTATTATATTGAAGTAATGCTGAAGTAGGCAAAGTCGCCTCTCTTTCCATCACGACTTAGCGATGTTCCTTTGCTTTCCAGCGATGAGGTGGTTAACCGCTCTGATTATGGACATATTAACATTAATTGGTTTACAATATAATGGCTACATCTTCAGTGGTAATTATGTCGCTAATACAACAGGTCTATCTACATTATCTCTAAATTAAGAACCTTTCAACTCACTGGAATTCATCTCAATGAGATTCTTGATATTGTGCCTTCACATTCACAGCTTGCGTAGTGCCTCACCAGCAAAAAATTGCTGAAACTACACCATATAATATGAGAAACTAGACAAATGTTCTGAATAGTATCACTAGCAACATCACCTAGGATGACTATCTGTTCTCTTCCATTATAGATTGCTATTATGTGAACGTACATCGAGTTTTAACTAAGGATCTTGAAAGAGAATAGAACGATTAAAATGTGTACGAACAACATCTACGGATTGCTAATATTATAGAGCATAATGTAGAGGTTCGGAAATCTCTAGAACTATATACATTCTCTATACAGAATTCGGATTACACAGGAAATAATACAAATAAGCACTAAAACTCGGAGACACATTTGTAGAAACATTAAAATAAATTAAAATAAACTTTTTGAAATAGGAGCTTCCTAATTTCAGTAACTTAAACTTAGGAGTGCGTTATCATGGGTTCGATATAAAAATATGAAAAATATGAGATCGTTGACTTTCTCTTAATATTATTCTTTCCCCTTCCTTACTACCCATGTGGTTACGCTCTATACTCCAACAAAACCTCCGGCAAGCGTCTTTAGGAAAGATACTCTTTTACGGATTGGTGGATGAGTTGATAGCACTTCCTCAAGTCCTATAAAAGGTTCTGAAAGTGCGTATATGAATAGCGTTTTTATTTTGCTATCCGCGATCCACCTTTCTGCTCTGTAACTTTTATAGAATCTATCTAAAGATTCCAAAGCCCCTATCATGGCGTAGGGCGATGTCACCTTAGCTCCGTGTGCATCTGCATAGTACTCTCGTAGCCTAGATAGTGCTAAAACTGCGAGCTGAAGTAGTATACTGACTATCACTAGTGCTATGCCAATCACGAACATTAGAATTCCGCTCGATCCCTCTCTTCGCCTCTCACCACCGTCAGTATACCTCGTCATCATTCCTGCAAACATCATGAATCTTCCGAGGAAGTATATAACTGATGGAAATAGTCCAAAGACCATAATTACGGCATTGTCCCTGTGTTTATGGTGTCCCAATTCGTGCCCTATTACCGCTTCCAATTCATCCTGACCTTTAACACTTCTTAGCAGACCGCTCGTCACTGCAACATACCTTCCCATAATGGGGGACGAGTATGCAAATGCGTTTGGAACTGGCATGTTAGAGATCATTGCCTTTGGAGGCTCCATGCCAGCTCTTCTGGCAACTGAATCAACTATCCTCTGGAGCTCAGGATCGTGTCTGCACCTGTATGAAAGATTTATTATTGCTGGCGATATGAGCCATGATATGGCTGAGGGTACTGTTGCAAATAGTATGGCTAGTATTCCAATATACAGTAACAGAGTGGGTGATATGAGGTAGCTTAACACCATCACTATGAGTACTGTAGCTGCTATAATCGCTGCTGCAGTTGATAGCATTGACGACTTTAGATGGTCGAGGCTTACCGGCACTCTACTTCTGATAAGTCTTTCAAAGCCTATACCGGCAGTTACTAGTGTTATCATTGCGAATGTATACGCAACTATATCGATGAACCACCAGCTCCAGAAAAATGGAAAGAGTCCTACCTCTCTACTTAATCCTGGTAGAAATATGGATAGTAGTAGCTGCAGTATAGTGAGG
>JANXEL010000067.1 GCA_025058535.1 Ignisphaera sp.
ACTGGTATCTCAACTTCTCTAACTTTATTCTCTCTAACTCACTACGATCTATAGTTTCTAAGCTAGGATTCCAAATCCAGCCAACCATACAGAAAACACCTTACGATTGGCGTGTGGTGTTTTGAGAATTCTTCCATTCAATAGCATGACTACAGTTGGTATGGCTACCTATATCACGGCTACCATAGTCGGATTTTGTATACATGGATATGGGATATACAATAGGCAACACCTAACTCTTCTTGCTTTATCATAAAGGTTTAAAAGTTTTTTACATATATAAACACTACCATCCTACTTCTGCCTATTATAAATTGGATATTTCCTTAAGGCTGCTCAATATACTATCTCTATTTTGAGGAGATCAATAGATGATTGGTGTGATAGCAAAAATGAGGAATTGAATAGCTGTGGAAAAGAGGACGTTTACTACGATAATTGGTGAGAGTGTAATATGGTGTCACTACTGCCCTTTTTCAGCAAATGAATTCCTTCACATCCAACATGGAATCGTTTGTGATTGTGTGGAGATTGCGGTTTATTACTAATAGCGGAGGTGACTTAGTGGCACACGTTGCGTAATCTATCTACTACTGAGCCCCAGTACAAATCTATAAAGACGCTTTTTGGCTCCGCAACTATCTTCACAGCTCCATCATTTGTCATCATCTCCAGCGGCTTCTCCAACTTAATGAGACATCCACCATGAGCTTCTACAGCTTTTAATAGCCCATCCATTTGCCACCTTCCACCTTCTATAAATTTTTTCACATCTTCACAAATGGTGCTCGAGGTCGTGTATATAGTAACTCTTATCTTTGAGCCAACATAGTTCAGCTGTGTATCGATACACATGAGCATACCGATTCCCTAGAAGACTATATTGTGAGAACCTCTTCCTAAAAGCCGTATTGCTGAATGCGGGCTTTAATGCATTATTTTAATTCTCTGCATAAATAATTTCATAGCCAGAGACCAACTCGCCTAAAACCTGCATTAATAATTATATCGCTGGGTAGGATGGTTCAAACTCATTTAGAACACAGTAGTAATACTGTAGCATGGAGCTAAGACCATCAGTTATTCAAGGAAAACCACTTTTGATTTTATAGGTTAGGTGGTTTTTGAAGACCATTTCAGATGGTGCTCTATGTACGCATTTCAATGCGACTTACAGGGAAACCATTCTGCGGTTAACTATTGAATTCATCTGACAATCTAGTTGAAGCCGCTAACACATTTTTGTGTAGAGTATCCATACTCTATATAGCTGACAATTATTGTTGTAAAATCGATGTAGATTATATCGTAGAGGAGGAAGAATTTAGGTGAATTTAATTGTTGGTGCGGCGGCCGGGATTTGAACCCGGGATCTCCGGCTTGGCAGGCCGGCGTCCTAGACCAGGCTAGACGACCGCCGCTTGTAGTTACTCTTATACTGGAACTAGACAAAGCTGTGGTTAAAAGTGTTAATAGTGTGCTACTTTTATATTATTTTATATCCAATCTCTCTTTACAATAGTGTTTGCTGGCACATCTCTGTAGACTGTTACTCCTGGGTATATGATTGAATGCGATCCTATTTTCACTCCAGGCATTATTGATACATTCACACCAGTCTTCGTGTATCCTCCTACTATTGCCCCCATCTTTATTCTTCTACTATCGATTTTCTTACCATTTATTGAAAGCTTTACGGTCTTGTCATCAAGTCTAAGGTTCGCTATTATTGTGCCCGCTCCTAAG
>JANXEL010000050.1 GCA_025058535.1 Ignisphaera sp.
CACCTGACTTAACGTGGAGGAAGATGAATATAGATGTGGAGTTTATCTCTACATGGCTTGGTCTTGAAAGAGGGTATGTAAGTTCTAAATCTCCTGCAGCCCTAGCGAAGATGGGGTATATAGTGAATAGCGTTAGTGATAGACAAATAGAGGTGCTAGTGCCGTACTATCGATCAGACATACTACACCAGGTTGATGTTGTCGAGGATATAGCTATAGGGATGGGCTACAGCAGTATCGTACCAGAACCTGTCGTGCCTGTGGGGACAGGAAGAGGGAAGGAGATTGATAGAATCATTACTGCAGTACTGAGAGAGGTTTTGGTAGGGTTAGGATATGTGGAGACGAACACTCTGACAATGTTGCCATCGAAGTTTTTAGAGCTTATGGGTGTAGGTGATTCTCTAAGAATAGAGAATCCTCCATCTATGGAAATGGATGCCTTGAGAAATGCTCTGCTGCAGTCCATGCTAATTCTCTTAACTAACGCTCAGCATCTGGCTTTGCCCGTGAAACTGTTTGAAATAGGTGATGTTGTCTCAAAATGTGAGGAATGCTACAATAAGTGGAGCAATGAGCAGAGGGTTGCATGGGTTATTATGGATAGTGAGATAAAGTTTGAGGATATACATGCAGACCTGTACGTAGTTTTAAGAGAACTAATGTTGAACGGTATGATGACAATAAAGAGATGCTCTAGACCTCTCTTCATTAACGGTAGATGTGGTTGTATTGAAATGGACGGCGAGGTCATTGGTGTGATGGGTGAATTAGATCCTGAGATACTCTTGAAGGTTGGTATAGAGTACCCGGTAGCAGGCGTTGAGCTATCGGTTAGTAAGCTCGTTACAAATCTCGGATCTAGGAAAAGCTAATAATGCTATAAAATATGCTGGGTTTAACATATACAGGATGTAGAGCACTATTGGGTGTCCGAATGGATGTAAATGAGAGCATTAGTAGAATTAGGAGAAATACTGCTGAGATCATCACTGAGGAGGAGCTTAGGCTACTGCTGAGTAGAGGCGAAAAACTCAGGGGGTACATAGGATTCGAACCTAGTGGTATCTTTCATATAGGCTGGCTTATATGGAGCTATAAGTTTAAGGATCTAGTTGATGTGGGTGTTGAAATGATCCTATTTGCTGCTACGTGGCATGCTTGGATAAATGATAAGCTTGGTGGTAGAATTGAATTAATTAGAGCGGCAGCTAGACACGTTGTAAAGGTTTTAGAGTCCATAGGGGTCAATATGGCGAGGGTTAAGGTGGTCTATTCCGACGAGCTTGTCAGTAGGTCGAGTTACTGGGAGAAAGTTCTAAAAATTGCAAAGAATGTTAGCTTAAGTAGGGTTAAGAGAGCTTTAACAATTATGGGTAGGAGGGCGGATGAGGCTGAGCTAGACTTCTCTAAACTCATATACCCACTGATGCAGGTAGCCGATATATTTGAAATGGATCTGGATATAGCACTAGGGGGAATTGATCAAAGGAAGGCCCACATGTTAGCAAGGGATGTTGCAGAGAGATTAGGTTGCAAAAAACCCATAGCAATACACACACCTTTACTCCCCTCATTAAGAGGGGTAAGCAAAATGGTTTTTGAGGGTATGGAGGTAGATGAAGTGATGTCTGAAATTAAGATGAGCAAGTCTAAGCCTGATGAAGCACTATTTGTTATTGACGAAGATGAGAGTATAAGGAGAAAGATTAGAGGTGCCTATTGCCCCCCGAGAGAAGTGGAGAATAACCCTGTACTGTGTATAGCTAAATACATAGTGTTTGCACAAGGGGATAAGAAGCTAACCATCGATCGTAAGCCAGAGTATGGTGGAAGAATAGACGTTTATAGCTATGGTGAGCTTGAGGCACTGTATCGTGATGGGAAGATACACCCACTGGATCTTAAGAATGCTATCGCAGATGAGCTTATAAAGACTATTAAGCCTATTAGAGAAGCTCTGTATAGTGAAAAAGATCTTTGGATGGAGCTCGGTGAAATAGGAAGGGGCGTCACAAGGTGATATCTAGGTTAATGAGGATTGAGTATAATGGCTAAGTATGTTATAAGAGCAAAGATAGAGATTGAAGGTGAGGTCGAGAAGTCGGATATCATAGGAGCAGTATTTGGATTTACAGAAGGAATGTTTGGTGAAGAGTTTGATCTAAGGGATCTTCAGGATAAGGGAAGAATAGGAAGGATCAACGTCGACATAAAAACTGAGAAGGGAAGGACCGTTGGTGAGGTGCTCATACCGTCCAACCTGGATAGAGTTGAGACGGCATTGTTAGGGGCTATGATAGAAGGTATTGAAAAGGTTGGACCCTATCAAGCTAAGATACAGGTTATTGATATTGTTGACGTTAGGGCTGAGAAGCTCAAGAAAATTATGGAGAGAGCATCAGAGCTTGCCAAAAAATTCTTTGTAGAGAAGACCCCAGATCTTAGAGAGGTACTGGGTTATATATCCGAGAATATTAGAATTGCAGAGCTGGTCCTCTACGGTTCGGAGAGGCTGCCGGCAGGACCTGACATCGATAAGAGTGATACTATAATTATTGTAGAGGGTAGAGCTGATGTCATAAACATGCTACGATATGGGTACAGAAATGTTATAGCGTTGGAGGGAGCCCATGGAACAAAGATTCCTGATACTATAGTTAAGCTAGCATCGAGGAAGAACGCAATCCTCTTTGTCGATGGGGACAGAATGGGAGAGCTGATAGCGAGGGACGTTATGAAGATAGCAGATATTGATTATGTTGCCAGGGCACCTCCCGGAAAAGAGGTTGAAGAATTAACTGGAAAGGAGTTAGCCAAAGCATTAAAGAATCTTGTGCCTGCTAAACAATTTATAGAAATGATTGAAAGGAAATCCATAGAGGTGTCGCCAGAACCACAGCCAGCGGAGCATATTCAGCAGCCTAAGCAGGAAACAGCTACAGTGGCCGAGGTGCAGCAACGTGTTACTCAGGCTGCACCTGTGCAGCAAGAGATAAGAATTGAGGCCAAGCCTCCCGAGGCGTTCGAAATACCCCTTACTGTAATTAATGAAGGAAAAAAGATGCTGGGCACGCTAGAAGCGGTGATGTTTGATAACAGTTGGAATGTAATTGATAAAGTTTCAGTAAGAGACCTTGTTGAAAAGCTCCAACAGGTAGACTATGGGAGTGTGCAGGCGGTGGTTTTTGATGGTATAGTCACGCAGAGACTCCTAGATGTAGCGTCATCAAAAGGCATCAAACTAATTATTGGAATTAGAATAGGAAACATATCGAAGAAGCCAGATAACATAATCGTTATGACGTTCCAGGACATATTCGGTGTATCACTTTAAAGTTTTAAGTACAAAAAACTAATTATATTCTTTTCCTCTCTACCTACTCATGCAGAGAGAGTCCCATCCTTCAGCTATCATTATCAATACCCAGAAAGATCTTAATAGAAATAGCCGGCTCGAAGCACCGTAATAAATGCTACTACGGGCTGTATTGTAAATGCATTACCCCTCTTCACATCTGCCTTGTCATCAAGACAGCCCTCCATCTATAACCCAGCCTAGCAGCAGCTGTGTATATCATTGGTGAAAGAAGTAGGAGGATTGAGGATATGAGTACCCCATATTTTATAGAACCTGTGGCTGAAACTATGTAGCCATTTGCGATAGAGGAAGCTATACCGGAGAGAGGTGCTGCGGAGACATATACGTAGCTAACTCTTCCAAGGTAACTTAGCGGTATAATGTCATTAATTATTGACCAGAATGAGGGTGTTGAAATTCTCCACATGATTACCGATAGCGAGATTAGCGTTATTGCGACTAGGGGAGACTCGACAAGTACGGTAGATAGGAGTAGTACTGAGGAAGTAGTCAGCCCTACATACAGAATTGTCAGCCTTCCCTTTGAACCTCCTATTCTATCCGAGTATATTCCTGCTAAAACCTCCAGAATACTTGAGATAATATATATGAAGAGCATGTAGATTGCTATGTAGCTGTAGCTAAACCTTAATTCATTAACTAGGAATGTTGAGAGCCAGTTTACTAAGAGACTCCATGTATAGAGCGCACAGAAATGGGCCAGGAAGAGCTGAAGGGAAATCTTAACAACATCTCTTTGAAAAGTATCTGGGTAGTGAACGTAGTCTCTACGATTCTGACGATCCATACCACCTTTAATTTCAAAGCCTCCTTTAATGGTGTACTTCCACACAGCAACTATGATAGGTATGTACATAAGTGCCAGCAAACCAGCTACTATTGTAGCACACCTCCACTTATCTCTCGCTAACGCCATAGTTATGTACGAAAACGCCAGTCCAGCCATAGAGCCAGTATTGAATACTGCTGTAGAATAGCCATAGTTCTCACCGCTCATATATCTCGCTATAATCTTTGTACATGTGGGCCAGGCAAATGGTATTGAAAGACTCAGCAGCACTCTAGCCATATTTAGTATGAATAGGTTTGTAGAAAGAGCGGTCAGTAACGATGATAGCAGTGAAATCAGCATAACGGCTACCATAACAGTTAAAGGATTCAATCTATCCACATATCTTCCAATGATAAGAGGAGCTAATGCTGCAATGAGTGTCCACAGAGCCATTAGAATGCCTACTAGGCTATAGTCTATATTAAGCTCTGACACTATAAGTGGTAGAGCTGTACCGAATATGCTCATCTGCAAAGATGATACTGATGTAAACCCTAAACAGGTTAGTGGCACCACATATTTCGCCTTCACTGCTTGGACACCGTGAGCAGATCTGCAAATTTGTTGTGGAACGTCACAGATTAAAAATTTTATTCTACTCTGTGGAAAGCTGATTAACCAGCAAATCCACCATCCTACCGAATTAAGCACGCATCTTTTATCATTAGATAGGCATCTTCGCCATTGCTGTAGTATCTTGACATTCTAGCCTGTATCCTGTAGCCAATTGATTCGTAGAGCTGTATGGCTATAGAATTTGATACCCTAACTTCTAACCGGTATATGCATACGTTGAACAGTTTTTTCATGAGATCTTCAATTTCAATCATTAACTGCCTTCCAATGCCTTTCCTGCGGTACTCGGGATCCACACAGAGTGATACTATATGACCAGAACCATCGGTTCTTATAAGCCCCGAAACGTAGCCCACAACCCTACCGTCATGTTCGGCAACTAAGAAGAGTTCTGGATACAGGGATTGAAGCATTGTCAGTAGCTCGATTGGATAAGGATCGTTGAAGCACTTCTTCTCAAGTTCAAAGACTACAGCCAGGTCCTCTTGGAGGGCCCTCCTTATATTCATTGAGCGAACCTCAGAAAAATGTATGAGGACACAGCTATAGCTACCACTAGTATCGCTATATTGATTATATCGATGAGCCTCCTCGAGGTCACCACCTTTAGTGGGTGAAAAACTGATGAAAGAGCTCCCATAAATATGCTGCCATCTGATATGATGAACGGTATAGCATTAAGCACATACAGGCTGAAATTAACTATAAAGATAAAGTTGAGGTGTGTAAGTAAGTTCTCTACTGCGGAGTATCGGAGAAGCACACCATTTCTTTCAAATACCATTACCTGGGCCATGCCTACACCCAGGCAGGGTACCTCCACACCTTTTTCACTGTACACTCTTGCATTTCTAACATTTAGTGCTGCTGTTCTATTTGCACAGCTATTGCTGCTGCATACCGTAATCGTTAGTTGGCCACCCACACTCTTATTTTTAAGGTGCGCCTCAACGTCGCTTGCAGAATACACTCTATTACCATCTACCGCAGCTATAATATCACCGACTTTGAGACCCATAAGTTGGGCAGGACATAGCGATGCGTTACAGATGCCGCAATCCACATTAGTAACCATAACAGCTGTCGATACGCTACCTAGGTGGGGTAACATGGTTGACAGCACAAAGAGTGCTGTAAGGGAGAGTAGCGACACAATGGCGTTTGAGAATATACCAGCGGCAGCAATATTGATTTTAGCTCTCGGCGAGGCCTTTGAAAACTGCTCCTCGTCAAGCTCTACGAAAGCTATTGGAAATAGAAATAGCATACCCACACCCCAGCTACGTATCCTTATA
>JANXEL010000101.1 GCA_025058535.1 Ignisphaera sp.
CTCCTAATAATAGGAATAGCAGTAGGATACATAATAAAAAGAAAGTAATATAGAATAAACAAACTAAACCCAAAAACAAAACTTTTTCAAAAAACAACAAACTTTAATACACTATGTAATCTTGTTTGTTTGTATTTTATAAAAGCAAGTTTTCTTATTTCTTGATCTTCCTACAATTGAATTCTGCTTGTAGTTCTAGCTATTGTGAAGAGTGCATTGTTTCGGACTTTATCTACCATTTTAATTCTAATTCTAAAAATCTGGATATGCTAGTTTTCAGACGCTATATAATTTTTGCCTAGACTACAGGTAGTTTATATTGAGTTAGTTGTGGGGTTGATAGTGGGTATTTTTATGGTATGGTACTAGCGAATGATATGAAAGTAAAGGTGTACTGTACAATGTGTGCATATGTACGTTTGCTGAAGATTTCCATTCTGAATTTTGTAGTGGCTTGGAGTATGGTGGTCAGTTGTATAGCTTAAAATGCTGTGTGTTGGTAGCTGGATTGCAACGGTGTAGCTAGTGTTGAAAAATCATGTGAATGAAGTCATGTTTAATGTAGCTACTCTTTGCTTCTTTATATCAATACATTCTATATCTCCCTACATCTCGAGGTATGCAATTTCTCTGGGGGCTATAGAGTGGGAGGTGGCTCTGTTGGGTCCAGCTTTATCGGTAACTGCTATAAGCTTTAGACCGCTTAGCGGTTTTCTCATAGATAGGGGGAAGCTGAAGTTCCTTACTGTGGCTGGGATCCTATCGACAATGGCAGCCCAGGCTATCTATAGCTTATCGAACAGTGTTAAGATTATGTACATTGGAAGGGTTGTTCATGGTTTGGGTGTAGCACTGTTTATTCCAGCTTCAGTGTACACGGCTACAATTGTTGGAAGAGGTGCTGCTGGTGCACTTGTCTGGAGATCTGCAATGATAGGGCTCGCAGCAACGCTTGGTCCCGCTATTGGAGGAGTAGTCATAGGCCTCTACGGTTATCAAGCTCTATTTATACTCACCTTTACATTACAGATAGTCTCAGCTCTACTGAGCTCTACAGCCTTGAAGAATTTAAGGTATGGAAGGAATGATAGAAGGGGAAGTCTGAGAGATCTGTGTAGGGCTGATTTCATCACAGCGTCAATTTCAATTCTATGCTATAGTTCAATGTACAACAGCCTCACACTGCTCCTACCAGCTTACCATAAAGTAGCTGGAGTGGAGATAGCTCTAACGACGCTTATATTTACAGTAATTTCACTATTCAATCTCATCTCCAGAATAATTCTCTCTGCACTAATTAACAGAGTCAGATTTCATGTAGTGGCAGCTGCAGGGTACGGGGCGGCTCTGCTTGGGGTGGTATTAATAGCATTGAATCCAGCATCACAGCATGTAGTGTTGTATGCAGCTGCTACAGGTATTGGTGCAGGCCTTCTAATACCATCACTACAAGTAATCGCGTTGCTTGATATAGAGGGGAGGAGTCGGGGGATAGCCTCAGGAATCTATACGGCAATGTTTGATGTGGGCAACATTATTGGTCCTCCAACGGCGGTGCTGCTGGGGAGAACTTATTTGAATGCATTGAAAGTATCTACATACCTAGCGCTCCCAGGCTTAGCGATACTACTCTCAATCTTAACCCCAATCACTACAAGGGGTTCAGGACGCACATTCTCGATACAGAATTAAAGCACTACTACATCTACACCAGCTGACTTTAGAGTGTGTTTAGCATACAAACATCTTGATGTCCACCTCATTCTGGTAGAGACCCTCTGTATGTGCACATAACTGAGAGTTATGCCGTAGATGCACACACTCCTTTAACCTTACCACACGGTGTAGGCACTAACTGCTACCTGCATTTTCTGGGTATAGAGATCTTAAAGGATTTACCCAAGTAGTTGTTAACGGTGGATACATCTGCTGGAAAGAAGGGCGATGATTATCTGAGTAGCCGGCAGTACGGATATATACAGTAACTATAGGTGGAATTCTTCATATCGTAAAAACTTTTTAACTTTATACAATACCTCATTTTCATTTGTAGTAACCGCTGTGGTGTTGTTACTGTGCATCCATTTGCGAAACACCTAGTAAATAGAACACTAGTAGCTGTAGCGACGCTGCTTATAGCTTTCAACATAAGCTATCTCTTGTTGCGCGCAATACCTGCGAGTGCTGTAGATACTATGCTTGCCTCAATTGCACAGCTGGGTCAGAGGCTAGACCCTGAAGACTATATGAGGATGAGGCAAACCTTAATGGAGCTGTTTGGACTAACCGGGTCGCCAATGGATCAGTACATTGCGTATCTGAAAAGGTTCTTCTCACTAGACTTTGGCCCCTCTTTCATGGCATTTCCAACACCAGCACGCGACATAGTTGCGAGATTTTTGCCATGGACCGTAGGGCTACTGCTTGTTACCACAGTAGTTTCCTGGATTGCTGGAAATATGCTTGGTGTATTTGTGAGCTTTGTTAGGAATAAGCGCTTGAGCCGCATTCTAGAGAACACCGCCATAGTGCTGTACCCCATACCATACTACGTGCTATCACTGGCACTGATATACATTTTCGCATTCCTAATTCCAATATTTTCACTGAGCCCCGTATCTGTGCCGCTAATTAGAATAGCATCAATTAGCGACGTTGTAAACGTTGTAGTCTACTTTATTAGAGCAGCATCACTTCCAGCCATATCAATTATTATAATAAGTGCGTTTGGCTGGTGGTTCCTAAGCTCCAGAACACTGTCCATTTCTACAATTACAGAGGACTACGTGGTGTTTGCTAAGCTACGTGGTGTCGATATAGGTCGCTTGAGGGGAAAGTATGTACTTAGAAGTGTTATGGTGCCTCAGGTAACAGCACTAGCACTTGCGCTAGGTACGATCTTCAGCGGAGCACTGGTGACTGAGTACATATTCGCCTATCCAGGTCTAGGCTCTCTGCTGTACCAGTCGATAATTATAGGGGACTACCCTATTGCTCTATCAATCCTCTCGCTATCGATAATGGGGGTCATAATCAGTATGTGGATTCTCGATACTGTTGTGTACTATGTTCTGGATCCTAGAATAAGGTATGCAAGGTGATGCAATGCCGGTGAACATCAAGGCGGTGTCTACATCTATATCGTCAGTCCTCCGTGCTCTACTCAAATACACTCGATTTAGGATAGGGCTGGCCATAGTTGTGATAATGGTGGCAATGTCCCTAGCATCCCTTGCATCACCACCAGCTTACAAGAGATGGTATTCGTATCCGAGAGATCGGCCACCTCGATTCAGCCTTGAGGCAATAGATCTGCTGCTTGGAACAACAACCAATGGAAGACCGGTGATCTACATAACCATTAATGCACTAGCTAACTCGCTAATAATAGGTGTGGTAACCGCTCTCATAGGCTCTCACATAGGGTTGCTAGTGGGTC
This sequence comes from Ignisphaera sp., assembly GCA_025058535.1. Classification (GTDB taxonomy): domain Archaea; phylum Thermoproteota; class Thermoprotei_A; order Sulfolobales; family Ignisphaeraceae; genus Ignisphaera. The sequence goes on from JANXEL010000101.1 coordinate 3,440, forward strand.
TTCTATCAGGTGTTTCAAAAGGGTACAAGGAATCAGCAACAGTGCTTCTAATAGACTCATTTGTCTCCATACCGGGGCTCCCACTACTTATAGTCCTAGCCATGTCACTGAAAGATATCATAACAATCCATACGCTACCGCTGATACTTTCCGTAATTGCATGGGCTTGGCCAGCACGCAACGTTAGATCCATAACTCTTTCGATTATGAGCAGGGAGATTATAAATCTTGCAAGGTTCAGCGGTATCAGATTCACTGGTATAGTGCTGCACGAGGTTCTACCGTACGTACTTGGATGGCATCTGACTAACTTTATAAACACCATAATATGGGCTATAGGTATGGAAACCGCTCTAGCAATATTTGGGCTCTCAATACTATCAGAGGATACGCTGGGCACCATGATATACTGGGCTCTAAACTACAATGCCCTATTCAGAGGCTTGTGGTGGTGGATGTTACCTCCAGTGGTGGTGATAATATCTATATTCGTAGGGCTGTACCTCATCTCATCATCGATCGCAATGTACCTGAATCCGAGACTCAGGGGGTATGCTCAATGAACGTGGAGGCAACACCTGTTCTCAAAGCATTGGACATCAATGGAGAGTATGTTGTGTCTCTTCTACGCTCAGTGAAGGCAGTTACAAATGTGTCACTCAATGTAAATAGTGGTGAGGTTGTAGGTATAGCTGGCGAGTCTGGCTGCGGAAAGTCTACACTTGTGAAGATTCTCTATGGATATATAGAGCCGCCGTTGAGAGTCAAGGGTAGAGTGGAGCTTAGCATTGATGGCAGCACCGTTGATCTCATTGCTGTGGATGACGAGTATAAGAGGGGGAGGATATGGTGGAAGCATCTATCGTACATACCGCAGAACTCCATGAATGTGCTGAACCCATACATGAGGGTGGGTGACCACTTTGTAGAGCTGCTGAGGAAGCACATGAAGCTGGATAGAGATGAAGCTATTAGAGTAGCAGAGGAGCACATAGAGGATCTTGGGCTGAGGAGGGATGTTCTAAAGGCATTTCCCCACCAGCTCTCTGGTGGTATGAGGCAGAGAATTGTAGTAGCACTAGCGCTGCTACTCAAGCCCAGAGTAATCTTCGCAGACGAACCTACAACAGCTGTGGATGTGGTTCTTCAAAAGGTTCTACTCCAATATCTACTCGATAAACAGAAGGAGTACAACAGCACGCTAATTATAATAACACACGATATGTCTATTCATGCAATGGTTACCGAGCGCATAATGGTTATGTATGCAGGTAACGTTGCTGAAGAAGCGCCTACAGAGCAATTCTATGAAGATCCAAAACACCCATACTCGAGAGCCCTGATAGATTCGCTTCCAAGGTTGGGGGATAGGGGTGCAAGGCAGGGCTTATCTGGTTCACCGCCGGATCTATCTAATCCTCCTCCTGGCTGTAGGTTCCACCCCAGGTGCCCCTATGCAATGGATGTGTGTAGAAGAGAGGAGCCTCCGGCTGTTGAGTTTGAGGGTAGCTGGAGGGTTAGGTGTTGGCTGTATGTAAAGAGGTAGGTGATGTGCATGGGTGAGATGCTAAGGATTGAAAATGCTACAAAAATCTTTAGGTACGGCTTTCTAGGTTTTAAATTTAGGGCTGTGGATGATGTCAGCATGTCGTTAGAGGATAGGCCAGCTATATTTACTATCGCTGGAGAAAGTGGCTCTGGAAAGACAACTCTAGCTAGACTGATACTGAGAATACTAAAACCTGACTACGGTAGAATACTCTTTAATGGAAGGAACATCTACGAAATTGATAGCAAATCGTTCTACAAAAACGTGCAGCCCATATTCCAAGATCCCTACGCCTCGTTCAATCCAATGCAAAAACCAATAAGATACTTGAGGGAAACCGTAAAAAACGTTGTTGGAATTGTCGATGAGAGGGAGGTGGATGAGCATATAGCGAGGGTAGTATCCTACGTAGGTCTTGATATTGCCACAGTAGCCAACAAGCACCAGCATGAGTTTTCAGGTGGCGAGCTTCAGAGAATGGCTATAGCCAGAGCTCTGCTGACAAAACCGAAACTCATTGTAGCTGATGAGCCTGTGTCCATGCTTGACGCCTCACTGAGGATAAACATAGTTAATCTCTTCAAGAGGATTAAGGATGAAATGGGGGTCTCATTCATATACATAACACACGATCTCGCAACAGCATACTACATATCAGACTATATAGCGATAATGTACAGAGGAAGCATTATAGAGTCAGGTAGAGCTGAAAAAGTGTTATCAGAACCTCTACACCCATATACAAAGGCACTAATGGAATCCTTACCGATACCGGATCCAAAACACCGTAGAGTTTGGAGGCAGAGGAAAATAGCTTTTACATCATCAATTGAGGAGGCAGAGTTTGTGATAAAGGGGTGTAAGTATGTCTATAGATGCCCCTATGCATTTGATAAGTGTAGAGTTGAAATGCCTCCCTACATTTTCGTAAATGAATCATCTGTTAGATGCTGGCTGTACTTCAAATAAAGGAAAAACGTAGTTACAAAAGAATTTTTCATATAGATTTATAAGTACCAGGACCCTCTTCACTCCTACAGGGTGGGTTACTATGAATAAGAAGGTAGGAATATCATCAATCCTTATGATAGTGCTTATAGTACTATCAATAGCACCCATGCTTTGGCTTACCAGCGTTGAAGCACAGCCGCCTATACCCCCAGATATTCCTAGAGGGGATGTATATATAGCTGAAAACCACTGGGGACGCTTCGTAGATCCTTACCACTTCAACTGGCTTGTGCCTGGCGTCCCCGTAGGTTATGGTCATACACACACGGGCTGTCCTGGGTGGCTATGGTTCTACAACACTACAACAGGTGAATTAATCCCCTGGATAGCCGCAGCGTTTCCAGAATATTCCCCGGACTACACTAGGATGCGTGTATACATTAGAAGAGGGGTTACGTGGAGTGATGGAGTTCCATATACTGCGGATCACCTTGTGTTTCAGGTAAATCTCATTAAGGGAGACTCGAGGCTCGCGTGGCACACCGTTCTAGCTAGATGGGTTAAAGATGTGGTTAAGATAGATGACTACACAGTTGAATTTGTTCTAACAGCTCCAAACACGAGATTCCACTACTACTTGATGGCCCAGCTGGGAATGCCACTTCTACCAAAGCACAAATTTGAAGAGGTTCTGGCGAAGGGAGAGGATATACTGAAGTTTAAGTACTATCCACCTGTGTGCACAGGACCATATGTGCTCAAGGACATTGATCCAGCGGGCTACTGGTTCCTATGGGAGAGGAACGAGGACTGGTGGGCTACAAAGCTGTACGGCATTAAACCAGGGCCCAAGTACGTGCTCTTCATACACTACGGACCTGATGAGAAGGAGGCTCTTGCTTGGAGGAGATTTGAGCTAGAGTCTGTTAGAACATGGCTTCCAGAAGTCTTTGAAACCGTTTATAGAGATCCTGAAGCTGTTAGATACCTCGGTGGATTCTACGGGGCAAAGGCACCCTATGCCTGGCCTTATGACGCCTGTAAGAAGGGGCCTGTGTACAATGTGCTTAGATACCCATTCAACATAACGGAGGTGAGATGGGCACTAACATATGCACTGGATATTCGGGAGGCCTTAGAGGCTTTCACAGGTGCTGATGGCTCTAAGCCAGTGCCATCACCATTCCCAATAATACCCTATCCAAAGAGCGTAGAAGTCTATATAAAGCCTCTGGAGCCGGAGCTTGTTAAGTACGGCTACGATCCTGCACTTGGATGGTTTAAACAGAATCTAGCTAGAGCTGAAGAACTGCTTAGGAAGGTAGGCTTTACTAAGGGAGCTGATGGTAGGTGGAGGCTTCCCGACGGAACACCATGGAAGATTACACTAATGACCTTTGCTGAGATAGAGCTGGAGTCCCAGAGGCTAGCATACATAGTAGCTGAACAGTGGAGGAGATTCGGTATTGATGTAACTGTTGAACCTGTTGCTCCAGGTGTATTCGATTCAAGGCTAATCAAGGCTGAGTGGGAGGTTGTAACGTACTTCCCATCATGCAACTTCCTACCCGTTGACCTAGGTGACATCCTACCCAGGTGGCACAGCAAGTACTGCAACCCAGAGCTGCCCGGATTAGCATGGCTAACATACTCCAACTGGGCCTGCTACAAATTCCCCAAGAGGGCAGAGCTGGACAACCTACTAGATACTCTAGAAAAAGCACCACCGGCCAGCCCAGAGGCTATTGAAGCAACGAAGAAGGCTTTGCTGATATGGTTGGAGCAGATGCCGTGGCCTCAGTTCTTCCCAGTACCATTCTACACCCTAAACAATAGATACTGCTGGGAAGGCTTCCCAGAATACCCAGCAAGATACTACAATGACCCAGTCTACTGGTGGCCACACTTCACACTAATACTACTACAACTCAGACCGACAGGTAGATGCCCAACCAAAGAAGCATACACACCACCGAAATTCCAAATACTCCCGGCTGAGGTGCCGAAGCCTACTCCAACTCCAACGCCTACTCCAAGGCCTACTCCAACACCTACACCAGGTGTTACCACAGTCACTGTAACAGCTGTACAGACTGTTACAACAACATCAGTAGTAACATCAACAGTAACAACAACTAGGGTGGATAC
>JANXEL010000068.1 GCA_025058535.1 Ignisphaera sp.
AACAGTAGAGAGGAGGCTGAAGCTGCTATTAGATACTCATCCTACCCACCAACTGGAGTAAGAGGTGTAGGTCCAAGAAGAGCAGTAATGTATGGAGCCACAGAATTCCTCGAATACTACAGAAAATTCGAGAGGGAAGAACTTATTATAGCAATTCAGATTGAGACTAGAAAAGCTTTAGAGAATCTAGAGGATATCGCAGGTGTTAAGGGGATAGACATATTCTACATAGGTCCAATGGACCTCTCAGTAAACCTAGGAATACCACTACAGTACGATCATCCAAAATTCATGGAAGCTGTGGAAGCTGTGCTTAGAGTTGCAAAGAAGTACGACATCACTCCTGGTATACACACATTTAGTGTAGAGCAGGCTGTAAAGTATATGAATATGGGCTTTAGATTTCTGGCCCTTGCATCTGATTACAGGATCTTAAGAACCACATTCTCAGAGATGTTGGAGAAGGTTAGAGGAAAGTAATTAATAGGAAGTATATGAATAGAAGATATAGCATCAGAGTAGCGATCTAGAGTTCTAGAAAAGTTTAGGTCCAATATTAATTTTGCTAACATTTAACACGTCAAATTTTAGAGACTGTAGTGTAAAAACTGCGTTTCTGTAATGCCTCATTATATATTAGCAAAGCAGAGGATTACAGCTGTGTTTACTAGTATAGAAACAATGATTAATTATTAATGAGGTGTTGATGAAGCTCATGTTGAGAACTCTTAAAGGTTAAAAGCTATGCTTTTCGTTATTGTGCTCTGCTTGCAGGATATTTAAGATATCTATACACCTCATAGATAGTTATGGATACTATTGCAATACTTATCACTACTAGTGATAGTCTGTATAGGGATTCTATCATCCCTAGCCTTATTATAGATTCAAATGCCAAGTAAATCTGAAAAGCTATTGCCAACCCACCTACAAGCACATCTAGTAGCCTCGATGTGACTTCTCCAACACTCTGCACACGGTGTGGAGTTGAAATTAGTATTGTTTTGTAGATTCTTCTTAGAACTGATATAAGCACTACTAATATTAGAATGATACTGATTACGCTGATGACCAAGCTCACGTGGATTGGGTTTCTAAAAATTTTAGTCAGATCTCCTGATATTGTGTTGAGATACGAGATTGCTAGAAGTACTATGAAAAATTCTACTATAGTTGAAAGTAGCGATACAGTAATTTCTACGTGTCTCATGTACTCCCTGGAGAGTAGTTCGAATAGCATTACAAGTTTGGGTGGTACGATAGATTCTATTCTAGCTAGCTTTTTCAATCCCATCGGAAGGGTGAAACCGAAGAACACGAGCGTTGTAAGAACAGATATTGATAATATGGAGACAAGGTTTCTGGAAACTAATCCAGCCATTGCAAGAGAATCTGTCAGTATGATACCCATTTCACTTAAGGGTGATAGAGATAGGGTGAGTATAATGGCCTCTCTTAAACCGCTACCTGAAAGCCCAGAGCCTATAAACATTCCAAGTAATCTTGCTGCTATTGCTGCAAAACCTATGATGAGCCCTCCTGTGATAATTGATAACTTAATGCCTTCCATAGCTACATCTAGATAAAGCTGTAGACCCAGAGTTGTAAAGTAGAGAAGTAAACCTATATCTCTAGGTCCTCTAAGTAGATCAGCAATATCATCAATGCTGTGAAAATATGCAAACGCTGCACCACCTATAAAAGCGCCGAAGAGCTCGGGAAGCCCAACAAATTTAGCTACAGCACCAAAGAGTATGGCTACAGTAATCGAGAGAAGGAATTTTCCATCCCTTTCACGCACAAGAGGGCTCGCCATAATGGGTCCGAGTACGAATCTTGAGGTTGTTATGAACAGAGCTGCTGTTGCTATTGTACTAAACACTAGCCAGGCAACCTGAGTAGGGCGAGTTAATGCAAAGCTGGTTGACATGAATATAGTGAACAGTATGAACTGTGCCAGATCCTCAAAGTTGGTCTGCACTACTATGTTGGCCATAACCCCCTCAGAAATGCCTTGCGAAGAACTCCTCGATCTAACAGAGGCAACCACAGCCGTAGAGCTGTTGACCATAACCATAAAGATCACAAGTCTACTGGGTGTGTCCATATTGAATGATAGTGCAACAAGGCCGCTCAGAAGCCATATGACAACATAGGATATGAGTTCTGCAGCCACAACTCTATTAATGGTTCTAGAAAGTCCTCTAAGACCTAATGAAGCACCAACTTCAAATACAAATAGTATAAGGCCAAGCCACTTTAAAGGATCAATAAACGCTAATGCATTGGATGCGTCTACACCCATAAACATAAGTAGAGGAGCCGCAATAAAACCACCTAAGATGTACCCTAGTGTGTCTGGTAGACCTACTCTACGCATAGTCCATGCAGAGATTATGCCAAAAGAAAATAGAACTAGAGCTGATAAGGTGTGCATGGTAGCCACCGTGCAACCTTCAATGTCTATCTCTGCATCAGCTTTCCAACCTCTATATATTCATCGGTTCACCACTTCACATCAAAACTCTTGCTTTCTTATATAGTTTTCGACTAACTTTACAAGTAATTGAATATCGATCGACCAAGAACCGGGCATTATAAGAGCAGCTGCTCAATTCGTTACAATCATACAATAATGACACCCATAATCTGTCACAGTGCTAATGTAAAAAGGTATGAATCTCTTTTCTGTGGTATGTCAATGAATTCAATAATGATCCTGTCAACTTCGCAGTTTGATGTATCCTCATTTCACATAAGCTCTTATGATTATATAAGTGGGTAGTGTGCAAACTCTACTGATAAAGCAGAATATCTAAATTAAAAGTTGGAGAAGTAGTTCGCTATGGTGAGCACATGTGGATGAAGTGATGTATGTAACATGGCCGGAAGTCATAGATCTCTGCTACAAACTCGCAGAGAATATCATCGCTTCTAAATATAGACCGGATGTAGTTGTTGCTATACTTAGAGGTGGCGTTGTTCCAGCGTTAATTCTTAGCGATATCCTAAGCGTTGAAGAATTCTTTGCTATTAGAATAAAACACTGGGGTATAGGGAGAGAGCTGTATACCAATCCTATTGTAGAGCAGATGCCTCAAGGAAAACTGGAGGGCAAGAATGTTCTGCTTGTTGATGAAGTTGCCGATACTGGGAAAACGCTCATTAGAGCACTAAATGAGTTGGCCGCCCTCAACCCGCTGCTAATCAAAACTGCCGTTCTGCACGTTAAACCATCATCTCTAATACAGCCAGACTACTACGCCAAGAAGTGTGATAGGTGGGTATGGATCTTCTACCCATGGTCACTATTAGAAACTCTGACATCACTAGCTCTAAAGGATGTAGGGAGTAGAGCAGCAAGCCGTAGAGAGGTTCTAGAACGAGCCATTGAGGTGGGTAGGAAGCTCGGTGTAGATAGCTCCAAGCTAGAGATCCTGAAGAACATCATAGACTATATTCAGTAAGGTAATCTACCTAATCATCAGCTACTTTCCATAGCCTTAGCACCACTCAGCCGGTACAGCTACAAATAGCAGAGTGAAATTTGGATGTATTACCTCTAAAAAATGATAGACTTGAGACCAATCAACTCGTAATTGATTTCTAGGAACTGCTAGTAGATTAATAGGAAGCAACTTTTTTAGGCCAGAATTAGAAGAATAAGGATAAGAATTGTCGTGTATGAAATGAGTGGTGGTATTTTGTGGAGCGCTTTTTAATTGGTATTAATGCTCTAGATGATATGTATCCAAGTATCCTCTACCCAGGATCGCTCCTAGTTATTGCTGGTCATCCTGGTGCTGGTAAAACAACTCTCGCCTCCACAGTATGCTACAGAAATGCTTTGAATGGACATAAATGCCTCTATGTATCCTTTCAGGAATCAAAGGAAAAAATATTTAGAGTTATGAATAGTCTCGGCATGGATTTTAACACTCTAGAGAGCAAAAATGTGTATAAGTATCTAAAGGTGCCAGTTATAAAGAGTGTTGAAGAAGTTGTCGACATTATCAATACTGCTATCTCTAGTTGGAGTCCTAGGGTAGTGATTATAGATTCTATCAATGTTTTGATGCAGGTCGTAGCCGATTCAAGTAGGAGAGCTTGGCTACAAAACTACTTTTACAGCATTCCTGAAATTATAGGGGGAATTGCTGTTCTCATAGCGGAGGTACCATTTGGAAGAAGAAGAATAGAGCTTGGCTCTATAGAATTTTTGGCTGATGCTGTAATAATTCTCAAACACACAGTTGAAAGAGGACTGCTCACACGCTTCATGGAGATCAGGAAGGCTAGGGGATCTCCAATAACCATAGCGGAAATACCGTTCACTATAGCTACTGGCAGGGGCATTAACGTTCTAGTTCCACCAATACTTATGGAGGTTGGTAGAGTCGGACCAGAACTCAAACCACCGTGTATGGTGCTCGAGACCGTTCTAGACCACATTCATAGAGGGCACAGTATCTACATTGAATACCCACCAGATTACAGAGCGCTGTGGGCTATTCCACTCATCCTTGGAATAGCACTTAGGAACGGTATAAAGACGGTGATCATAAGCTATACCTACTCATCAGAAACAGTGCTAGACCTATTGGACAGAGCATTCAGAATGTCTCAGGAGTGCACCGATATACGAGATAGAATTGTAGGGATCGTAAAGAAACATGCAATTCTATCAAGTTTAAATCCA
>JANXEL010000071.1 GCA_025058535.1 Ignisphaera sp.
AACAGTAGAGAGGAGGCTGAAGCTGCTATTAGATACTCATCCTACCCACCAACTGGAGTAAGAGGTGTAGGTCCAAGAAGAGCAGTAATGTATGGAGCCACAGAATTCCTCGAATACTACAGAAAATTCGAGAGGGAAGAAACCCACACTAGTGGTTTAATTAGAGACTAGGAGCGCTCTCAGAAATATTGAAGAAATTGCGAGCGTGAAAGGTTTGGACGTCCCCTACACAGCTCCAATGGACCTCTCAGTAAATCTAGGAATACCACTACAGTACAATAATCCAAAATTCATGGAAGCTGTTTTCAGAATTTGCAAAAGATTGAAAAACTAACTAAATTAAGTCGTTAATTACAGCAATGCTCTCAAAACGGAAAAAACGGTTCATGCTCTAAATTGCTGAAGAAGATATTGGGCAATAGGGATCGCCAAGAGTGTTCCCATTAAATTTCCATCTTTCTGTTGTTGGTGTGGTTAAGAATTTCAGAATTGGAATCTCCAAGCTACAAATCGGATGCCCCAGTACCCATCGAGGTAAGGTGCTATTGTGATTGTTACGAACAAAAATCTTATATTATGGAATGTTCCACAAATCTCATCAAGACACTCTGTCCGGGATGCCTCTATATGTCTGAATACCACCACATGTGCATGTGGAGTAGATGTAAAATTCTAAAGATTGTAGAGATTCTGTCTAAAACATATATAGACTATAGTGAATTTGTTATAAGAGATGCTCTGGATGATGGGTATTTGGGTAGGCCTAGTAACTACTTCGAGTTTTTAACTGCAGTAATACTGAGTCAGAACACTAGCGATAGAAATGCTATAAAAGCTTTCAGCAATTTAAAGAAAGTACTGGGGGAAATAACGCCTGAAAGTATTCTCAGGGCTGGAGATGACGTAGTAAAGAGTGCTATAAGAATATCGGGCTTGGTTAATAGAAAGAGCAGGGTTCTAAAGCAAATAGCTCTATTTTTGAGGGACAACCCTTTCTATCTTAAGGATTTAGAGAAGATGGATGTTGAAAAGGCGAGGGAGAGACTTCTAGAGCTGCCTGGTGTAGGTCTTAAAACAGCTGACGTATTTCTACTTATGGTGTTAAAGAAGCCTACCTTTCCTATAGATACACATATAAATAGGATTGTAAGAAGGCTAGGTATAGCGTCTGCTAGCGATAGATATGAGGATGTGAGGATGACCATAACTAGGTATCTGGATAGCAACATAAATGCACTCACCATGCTACACCTCTTACTAATAGTGCATGGAAGAAGAGTCTGTACTGCTAGAAGACCAAAGTGTTCTCAATGCACCATATTCGAGCTGTGCTGCAGAAATATTTAGTGCCTCTATCAAAATGGACTGTTTAGAGATGAAGCTTCTAAATTGCTCCCTCTATAAGTCGTGCTTTTTTGGTACTGAAGATGTCTACTCGTTCTTCAAGCTTATGGATCGTGTCTGATGATAGTCAGTACCACCATGTATATACCTGTATAAATCCTATAAATAGGTAAAGCTTATAAAAGGCGCACCGCACAACCATACCTGGTGGATGAAATGGAATTTCGGTGGTGAAGGTAGATGCCGCTCCAATACTAAAGAGTATCGGTGAAGAAATCAACCAAATACAGAATACAGTAGTAAGTGCCAGAAGAAGCCTGATTCTCATGCACAACTATGATAAGCACATACACATAACTTCCTCACTGAGTAGCCTCAACATAATAGCGACCCTTCTAATGAAGTACATCAGAAGAGATGACAATCCATTGAATAAAGACTGGTTCATACTGAGTAAAGGTCATGCTGCTCCAGCTCTGTATGCCGTCTTGACAGAGGTTGGCCTCATACCGAGGGATGAGCTTGTCAAGATAAACAGCCTCAATGGGGTTCTACAGAATCATCCAGATGTAGAGATACCAGGAGTGGACATGTCTACAGGTAGCCTTGGGCAGGGCATAAGCTTTGCTGTAGGTATAGCTGTGTGGATTAAGCTTAGAAATGGAAGAGGTAGAGTGTTTGTGTTGATGGGTGATGGTGAACAGGATGAGGGGCAGGTGTGGGAAGCCATAACACATGCAGCCATCCTTAAACTCAGCAACTTAATAGTCATTATTGACTGGAATGGTTTTCAGCTTGATGGTAAGACTGAAGCAGTAAAATCTAAACACTATCTACCGTTTATATGGAGTGCCATAGGATGGAAGGTTCTGTGGTGTGATGGTCATGACGTAGTAAGTATTGTAAGCACTGTTAATGAGGCCTTGGAATCAGATAGACCTACGGTAATCTTTGCTAAGACTATGTACAGCTATGAAGCGGAGGTGAACAATAATGATTTTAAACAGAATGGAGAGGAATCTGTAAATGGAGAGCCAAAAACTAACTGGAATGCGCGATGTAGTTGGAGAGATGTTGGCTGAACTTGGTGAGGAGATTAGTAATCTAGTGGTAGTAACTGCTGATGTTGGAAAGCCGACAAGGGTTTTCAATTTCAGCCAGAGATTTCCAGATAGGTACTATAATGTTGGAATAGCTGAGCAGCATATGATAAACTTTGCAGCAGGCTTAGCATCTGCTGGTGCGCTACCTGTAGTAGCAGGCTTTGCAATATTTATCCAGAGAGCTTGGGAACAAATAAGAAATACTGTAGCTAGGATGAATCTGAATGTAAAGATAGTGGCTACACATGCTGGATACAGCGATCATGCTGATGGATCGAGCCACCAGGCTCTCGAGGATATAGCTCTTATGCGTGCTATACCAAATATGAATGTAATTGTTCCAGCAGATGTGGCTGACATAAGAAGGAGCTTTAGAGCCGTAGTTGCTAGTGTGAAGGGGCCTGTGTACTACCGAATTGGAAGAGACTATGCTCCACCTGTAACTGAGGGCTATGACTATGAATTTGTTCTTGGAAGAGCATACACGCTAAGAGAGGGAAGTGATGTTGCAATAATAGGTGCAGGTCCTATTCTATATGAAGCTCTGATAGCTGCTGATACACTAAGGAGTATGGGGATTAGTGCTTCTGTAATTAACCTATTAACTGTTAAACCAATTGATGCTGAGAGTATTGAGAGAGCTGCTAGAGTTACAGGCCACATTGTAACAGTTGAAGAGCATGTGGTTTACGGAGGTGTAGGGAGCGCTGTAGCAGAAATTATTTCCGAGAGATACCCTGTTCCAATACGCTTTGTAGGCGCTAAAACCTTTGGGAGATCAGCAAGGAGTGTAAAGGAGCTTCTAGAACACTTCAACTTGGATAGCAAAGCTATAGTAAGAGCGTGCTTAGAGGTTGTAAAGCATGGAGATAGAAGAGCTTAGAAGGCACATAGATGAGATTGATAGAAGGATTATTCAATTAGTAGGTAGTAGGCTAGAGTTAGTGCAAAAGATTGCTGAATTGAAGAATTTGAAGGGAATGGGTGTATCAGATGATGAGAGGGAGCTTGCTGTTAAAATG
>JANXEL010000084.1 GCA_025058535.1 Ignisphaera sp.
TAGGGCCTCCAAAATGGGTTAAGTATTCAGAGGAAGAGGTTTCAACTCTAGCTGTTGAGCTTGCAAGGCTTGGGTACACGCCATCAATGATAGGGGTTATATTAAGGGACCAGTATGGGATACCACTCATCAAGAGCATCACAGGTGTAAAGCTCACAAAAATCCTTAGTAAGCACAGTGTAGCACTACCAGTTCCGGAGGACCTTCTAAGACTAATGGCAAAGGCAGTTAATCTTCGTAGACATTTGAGTGAACATCCAAAAGATTTTGTAAGTAAGCGAGGCCTTATTGAGACTGAATCTAAGATCAACGCCCTTATCAGATACTATAAACGCATCGGTGTGCTGCATCAGGATTTCATGTACGAACCCGAGAGGGCAAGGATCTTAGTTTCGCAGTATCTGGGAATGGGTGGTAGTGCTATTCAGCAGCAGCAACAGCCCTCTCAGCAGGAGGAGACAGAGCTGGAGACCGCAAACACACCTGGTCAGTAATCCAGATTTAAGGATTTTATAACATGTCTAGAACAATTAGTGAGATCTCCTCTATAGCAAGCACATATAAATCTCTGCACGTAATATATTCACCAACATTAGATTGCATATATTCAGCCTCACTTCTGCTTAGAGTTCTAAGAGATGTTGAGGCTGAGGTTCAACTAGCACCATTTTATAGTGCGCAAAAGCCCATTAGCAGTACTGCCATCCTTGGTATAGGTGTGATGCAGAGAGCTGGATTGAGTGGTTCCCGATTCTTCCTCATGGACGACTTTATTGGTAAGGATCCTAAGAGCTTTCAATCCTACTCACTTCACCTTCTGAAAACAGTGAAGAGCACCCGGATTGTTCCAAAGCCTATAGAGATCCTTGCAATATCCTCAATGTTATCTCTAAGTAGATGGAGTCTGTACGATGAGAGACTTCTAGAGGCTCACAAATCCACCTTAGCTGAAGCTGTATCCAGTGAGCTGTGGGAGTACACTGCTACGCTACGACTCTTTGGCTATCCAAAGAGGAGTCTTGCACTAGCACTCGAAAGAACTGTGGATCCATTCATACCTGGTGTATCCTTTGATAGCGAAGGGTGTAGAAGGATTGTAGAGATGGTAGGTGATAAGCTTGATGATAAGGGTAGGGAGAAGCTCATAGGTGAGCTAGATAGAATTCTTTCAACATATCTTAAAAGTGTGCCTCCCCTGCACGGGGAAAAAATTGTTGCTAAGAACGTTGATGGTTTTGACGACCCCTATGAAATGGTATACGCCCTGTATACATACATGGATCTAAAGGGGCCTGACCCCCTACTCTATCTATGCTTAGACAACTCTATGCTGGACATAGCTATTGGTAAATATGTCAGCACCTTCAAAACATTTAAAGATCTTGTGGATGAGATTATCAAGGGTCAGAACGTGAGAAGGGTTATTGTTAAAGGTGTTAGGCTAGGAATGATTGACATCTCATCCGAGAAAAGCATACCTCCCCTTTACACAATTCATAAGATCTTGAGGGCTATTGGTATAGCTGATGAGTTAAGTATATATGTGCATGGGAGTGAGTATCTACTACCTCTACAGTTTATAGAGCCGAGATGGCCATTTGATAAAGAGCTGAATATAGAGAGAAACTACACTGTATTTTCTTCACTACAGGATGTTGGTGATGTTGTGCATTGAAGTACGAGGTGGCCATCGAAATCCCATTTAATAATGCAGACCTATGCCCATCAGTCTTGAATGCTATTAAGCCTGATAACATAACCGCTCCAAGTGGCGTAGAGATAGAGATGAAGTGCTACATTGATAGACTTAGAATTGTTGTAAAAGGGTTCAATGTAGGTGTCTTAACTATCAGAAACACCATTGATGATATTTTTATCCATCTACTCTCCGCATACAAGGTGCTTGAGCTGCTAGTGAAGAATGGGTAATACTAATGCAGAGACTTAAAGATTTTTAAGCGTATGCTGTAAAAATGTGTCCTCCAGCAGGTAGAGGAGCTATGTCAAGCGCTGCACGGAAGTTCAGACTAACTGGTAGGGAAAGGTGGAGAACAAAGAAATGGTATAACGTGTTATCACCAACCAACTTCGGTTCCGTAATAGTGGCTTCAACGCCTGTTGATGAGGCCTGGAAGCTTCTGGGGAGAAATGTCGAGGCAACACTCTACGATTTAACAGGTGATATAACCCAGGTACACGCACACCTGTACTTCCAGATATGGAAGGTGGATGGCGAGAATGCTTACACTATATTCAAGGGTCACGAGCTTGCCAGAGATTATGTGAGAAGTTTAACTAGGAGAAAGAGTAGCAGAATCACAGCAATCTTCAGTGTAACTACAAAGGATGGGTACCTCCTCAGGTTAACAGTAATGGCGTGGACCACATACAAGTGCAACACCAGCCAGCAGCACGCAATTAGAAGGATTCTAATGGATGTAACGTCAAATATCGCATCCACAAGCACATTTGACGAATTCGTTGTAGGCATGGTCTTTGGAGACTATGTACAGCAGCTATTTAACGAGGCCAAGAGAATCTACCCACTGAGAAAGGTGGAATTCGTTAAGTCAAAACTCATTGCTGTACCGACCCCAGAGGGGCCTAAAAAGGCTGTTATAATTCCCAAGGCCGGTGTCCTCGAGGCGCCTTATGCTACGAGCCTTTAGCGCGACCTCCATCTATTAGTTTTAAAACCCCGTACCTAAGTCCCTCATATTCTGGTGATGCTAGTCTATGATAGGTATTTTGCTGGCTGCAGGTAGGGGTAAAAGACTTGCACCTCTTACGGAGACTAAACCTAAGGTCTTACTGCCCATAGCCGGCAAACCAATTGTATACAGACCGCTGCTTCTCCTTAAGCGTCTGGGAGTGTCGAGAGTGATTGTTGTAGTTCATTATATGAAAGATGCAGTTATGGAGTATATTAGAAAGGTGTCAAACGAGCTCTACATGGATGTTGAGTTTGTGGATCAGGGTAGCGAACTGGGTACTGGTGATGCTGTTAGAAAGGCTATTGATAAGGGGCTGGACAATGCTGTTGTCATCTACGGGGATCTCTACTTAGATGTTGACCATGTCTCACGGAAACTTTTGGAGGTAATTAATAGTGGTGCTAACTACGTTACCGGTGTGTATGTCGATGATGTCTCTAGGTATGGCTGTATTCTTGTTAGTGGCGATAGGGTTATAGATCTTATTGAAAAGCCCAATGAAGGTGGTAAAGGGATAGCAAATGCAGGTATCTACATACTGAGGTCACAGGTTCTTAAACTCGTAGATGACATCGACATTTCTCCTAGAGGCGAGTACGAGCTCACAGATATCATTAGATTAGGTAATGCTAGGGGGTACGAGTTTAGCTATGCTACCATAGATTCTAGAGCATGGTGTGACGTGGGCTATCCATGGGATCTCCTAGAGGTTAATAAGATCGAACTTAGCAAGCTTGAAGGAAGGGTCGTAAGAGGAGAGGTGGAATCGTGTGCTACAATTAAAGGACCTGTTATTATTGATGAAGGTGCCTCCATAAGAGGCTGTACATATATGGAGGGCCCAGTTTACATAGGTAAAGATTCAAATGTAGGGCCGAACTCCTACATAAGACCGTACACTACAATCATGGATAAAGCTCACATAGGGTTTTCCGTAGAAGTTAAGGAAAGCATAATTATGGAGAATACACATGTGGCTCACCTTACTTACATAGGTGATAGTGTGATTGCAGAGAACATTAACTT
>JANXEL010000041.1 GCA_025058535.1 Ignisphaera sp.
AGAAGGTGGTGGCTAGCACTATAGCTCTAGCCCTCGCCTCAGGATCGGTGCTCTTGAAAATTCCAGAGCCAACAAAAATGCCATCAGCTCCAAGCCACATCATTAGAGCTGCATCAGCTGGAGTAGCTATACCACCAGCAGCAAAATTGACTACAGGCATTCTACCAAGTCTTGCTGTGAGGAGCACCAGTTCGTAGGGGGCATTACTCTCCTTTGCATACACCCAGAGGCCCTCTAGATAGCCCGACTCATAGTATCCCCTCAAGGTAGCTATATCCCTCGCTACAGCCTTCATGTGCTTCACAGCCTCTGCTACGTTCCCAGTTCCAGGCTCCCCCTTAGTCCTAATCATAGAAGCTCCCTCGTAAATACGTCTAAGCGCCTCTGGCAGATTTCTGGCACCATTGACAAATGGTGTCTTAAACTCCCACTTATTTATGTGCACCTTATCATCAGCTGGTGTTAGAACCTCACTCTCATCTATTAGGTCTACCCCTATCTCCTCGAGTAGCACTGCCTCCTCTCTATGCCCTATTCTACACTTAGCAGACACAGGTATGGTTACAGTCTCCATAACCCTTCTGATAACATCAAGGCCGGCTGATCTAGCTACACCTCCGGACATCCTAACATCGTATGGAAGCTTATCCAGCACCATAACCCCCACAGCTCCAGCATCCTCAGCTATCTCAGCCTGTTCTCCACTTGTCACATCCATAATAACACCTCCCTTAAGCATTGAGATAAAGCCGAGTTTGACAAGAGAACTACCTACCTCTATGTGAGAGCTACCAGGGGGTGGTGTAAGACCTTCATCCCTAGCCCTGTCTCTGTGCTCTAGCAGCTGGTAGATTAGATTCCGCAGCTTCTCTATATACACATAGGAATCCACAAGTTTAAGCACAGCAATCCACCCATACTGATTTCGTGAGCCAAGCCTAGCACACTACATTCCACGTGTCTAGACACGGAAATAATTATTGCTGAACGTTCTACAGAGCAACATAAAGAATCGATATCATGCTGGAAAATCTCCTATCAATGTATGCCGAGAGCCGAAGAACACCTAAGTGCAGCAGACAGTTTGCAGATTCAAGTTCAAGTGGAACACACTTAAATACCACTTCTAATTCCAACTGATTGGGGTCTACATGGTTAGAGCCATGACGAAGGATGCCCTGCTATCAGCCTTTGCAGGAGAGTCTATGGCACACACGAGGTACATGATATTTGCTGAAGTAGCGAAGAAGGAAGGCTTTAAGAATGTAGCTAGACTGTTTGAAGCTATAGCTTATGCCGAGCTCGTACATGCTACTAATCACTACAGAGTCCTCAGACACTACACTGAGGAGGCCAAGGTATACTCCGGAACGCCAATTGGTCCAGGAACCACTGGTAAAAACTTAGAGCTGGGGATTATGGGAGAGGAGTACGAGGTTAACGAGATGTACCCAGTCTTTCTAGAGATTGCCAAGCTCCAGGGTGAGAAGGAGGCGGAGAGGAGCTTCTACTATGCATACATGGCTGAACAGATCCACGCAAAGCTCTACAGAGAATCTAAGAGCTATGTGGACAAGGGTGAGGATTGGCCT
The DNA here is from genome assembly GCA_025058535.1 of Ignisphaera sp. Classification (GTDB taxonomy): domain Archaea; phylum Thermoproteota; class Thermoprotei_A; order Sulfolobales; family Ignisphaeraceae; genus Ignisphaera. Next base: position 1,593 of record JANXEL010000041.1, read on the forward strand.
CTGGATGGAAAGGTGTGGATATGTTCAGTCTGTGGACACACGTATGTAGGTCCTGAACCTCCTGAAAAGTGCCCCGTATGTAGTGTGCCTAGAAACCTCTACAAAGGCTTTTAGCCTTATACAACCCTTTTTCAACTTCCCTACCCGCCGAGGACGGCTGGCGATCTGTAGTGGATGGTGGAGCAACTCCCTCATCTATACTCACCTACTCACTGCATGCATTGAGTGTCGTAGTGCAGATGTGATGCACATTTCTTACACACCGATACCCTTAATCTCCATACCAAAGCGCTTAGGATGCAGAACTATTGCTAGACTGGTGCATCAGTTATGGAGAACGCATGTATAGGGACTGCCCAACTTGTGATAGGAAACACCAATCTCTCCACGTCTCGTCTAGAGAATACCTGGAGGTTCTATGGAGCTGTACGCCCAATGAGGCTTGGGCACCTCTCCGCAATTGATTTACCTACTCTGATTATGTGTGCCAGAACACTATGAAAATAAGATATTCTAATACTCTACACTTCAATAGCACTACACAGTGGATAATCTCAAAAGCCTTCACCGATTTAGAACAACCTCTCCACTACACCACACTCTGTGCTTCATGTAGATTGCCTGCTTAATGGGCACTTTCAAAATATCGGTAGAGCGACCAGTAGCTTGAACATAGTATAGAGTGGAATCTCCAGCTAGGGATATAAGGGTAGGGATTCACAGTGTCTGAAAAAGGCTGTACAGATGGTGGGAATTTTGATGGAGCTGGATGTCTGTGCACTCGGTCATGTTACTAGGGAGTCTGAAAGGTTTAGAGGAGTCTATAGACCGTTTACAGGTGGACCTCCGTACTTCCTATCTATAGCGCTAAAAAGGCTGGGGAGCAACGTTCGCGTAGTTACTAAGCTAGCCAAGGAGGATGAGCATCTCCTAAAGGAGCTCTACGACCTTGGTATAGATGTTTTGGTGATTCCCAGCAGATACACCAGCTCCTTCCATACAGAGTATGGCAGAAGCTTAGACGAGAGAACTCTGAGTGTGCTAAGTGTTGCTGATCCCTTTGGCATCGAGGATCTGGTGCACTGTCTGAAGCCCAGCTATGTATATGTAGGCCCTCTAACAACTGGGGATTTCAACCTTGAGTTTATGCAGGAGGCTCGCAGAGTAGCGCCACTAGTGCTGGATGTCCAGGGCTTTACACGCAGGGTTGTTGGCAGTAGGATTGAGTATGTCGACTGGGAGTGGAAGCTGGAGGGAATGAGGCATGTAGATGTATTCAAGGCTGATGCTAGAGAAGCCTCCATATTGACCGGCACTGAAGATCTGGTCAAGGCCTCTGAAATGCTGAGATCATGGGGTCCTAGGGAAGTGCTGATAACATCTAGTGAGGGGGTTTATCTAAGAGCTGGCAGCAGACTACTCTTCACACCCTTTAAGGTTGATATTGTTAAAGGGAGAGTCGGTAGAGGAGATACATGCCTAGCATCCTACCTGCATGCAAGGTTGAGAGGAATGGGGTATGAAAATGCCCTACTATTTGCGGCAGCAGCGACATCGCTTAAGCTGAGAGAACAGGGGCCTCTTAGAGTAGGGGAGAGTGAAGTGCTTGCCTACATTAGGTCGAGCTACCTAGACACTGATGTTAGACGCCTCTAACCATTACTAGAGGTAAACGGGCCGAGAGAGCTCCAGGCAGCACCACCATGGATGCGCACTACCACAGCAATGTTCATAGCTGCACACGCAAACCAGGGGCCAGTAAGTTTGCTGTCTGAAGCATGTGAGCTGGGTAGAGATAGGGGACTCTAGAGCTCGAAGGGAGATACCCCACGTTTTTGAAATGGCTGTTTGCTAGGTATTGCTGAAGAGCTGTAGTGTACGTGGAGATGCTGCAGATGTTGTTATAAGCGTCTAAAGTTCTTCACTATATCAATTATCCTCCTCACCGTATTCGTTATAAATGAAGGTCCTGGGTGAGCTAGATTAGCCTCTACACTCTCCTCTATAAGGTATATGGATCGCAGTCTGTATGCTGTAGTGTTCATCAGCACCGGTCTGTACTCCAGGTAGCGGTCAAGGGATACGCCGGTGTACGGAGGCTCGATATTTGCTAGCACCACCTCCGGGTCTCTGGCGATCACCTCCTCATCGCTTACGAAGAAGAACTTTGCTACCCTGCTGTGGAATATGTTCTGGGCTCCTGCCACCCTCACACCATCGTCTACGTAGGTTAGGGAGCCAGCGGACGAGACTCTTCTATCAGGCCACAGGTACTCTACGTACACCCTACACCTTTTTTCAGTGGATCTGCTCCACCTCATGTACTCTATAATTTTCTCCAGAAGGCTCTCCGCTAGCTCCTTTCCCTCCCAGTACCTGCTGGTGAGGGTGGCTATGAACTCCACATTTGATACTATATCAATTAGATTTGCAGGAAGCGGCATTAAGTAGCTGTTCAATCCCAGTGCTCTGAAGAGCGGGAGTAGATGGTCATGCACGTGGCTCTGCAGTATGACCAGATCTGGATTAAGGCTCTTTATAGCTGATGTATCCACAGCGGTGTAGGTGCCTGCAAAGATTTTACCGGTCGCGTTCTTTAGATACATGCTGCACCAAGGGGTTATACCAACAATCTCATCCTCAAGACCAAGCATGGACAGCGTCTCTGTTGCCGAGGGTGATAGGCTTACAATTCTAATACACACCACCTATCTATTCATCGTATACGGATCTACAAAAGGTTTTTGTTCCAGCTCCACTCTCAGTGGGCGTCTTCTCTCTCAAAGCCACTAGCTGAAGGCTGTGGGTAGCGAGAATCTCCCTCAGAACCTCCTTACCCATCATCAAAGAGGTCCTGAGGCACTCAACAGGGATTTCAAGAGCTAGAGCCACAGCATCTCTATCCAGATACGGTGAAACAGCCTTGACACCAACGCACTCTGCTATCTCCAGCTCTGGATACCTACCCCTGGTAGCGAACCTCTCAATCATATCCCTTATTTTCTCACCGCTCTGCACAACCATGAAGCTATATCCAGAGAAGAGCTCATCGCCACCAGAGCCCGTGAATACACAGTTGCATGCCCTGTTTCTAGCTTCAACCATGATTCTGTAGAACGCAATGTCATTTCTAATCTCTATGCACCCTCCATCTCCGTGGGAGTTGAGCTTATCCCTACCAATGCACTCGACTATCCTCTGAGCCACCTCATGAGCCTCCTCAGCATCTATAAAGACGTAGGTGAGGTCTATGCCGAGGGTTCTGGCCACATACTCTGCGTATGGAACATCTTTTGCAAGTCCACCTCTGTAGATGGCTAGAAAGCCATTTAGAGTAAGCCCAGCGCTTCTCGCAGCCAGTGCTACTGTGGTGGTGTCTATGCCGCCGCTCAGGGCTATGCAGCTGCATTTGTGCCTGCGAACAGTACTCTTCAGTATCTGGAAGAGCTTTTCTGAGAAGTAGCTGCAGGGGAGCAGCTCTAGATCACCTTAAGAATGGTGTAGCCATTGTGATCCTCAGTGTTGAGAGGTCTGTAGCTGAGCCTAGCTCTGTGCATAGGCCCATTGACAACGAGTGTGTGGTACTCACCATGCTCACCAAGCGGGTCAACACCCCTAGCTCTAGCGAGCTCAACAAAGGAATCAGCGTTCTCAGGACTTAGAATTCTGCCAACCCACTCCGCAATCCTCCTATCAGCTCCTATAACCAGGGGTTCAACGCCGTCCCTAAGCTCCCTGTATAGAAGCTCAGTGGGATCGAGACCCCACAGAGGCTCTACAAGAGATGCACCAACCTCCCTAGCCAACCTCTCCATGTACGTCAGATGATCATCTATGTAGACGTCACCAGCAACTACAGAGTTCACACCGAGCTTTCTCAGTATTGCAGCTGTCTCTGTGAACTCCCTACCTCTACTAACACGGGCAACCAGCGTGGGAATTCCACAGAGGAGCATAGACTCAATGCTTTTACCAGCGTTAGCTAGATGGGGGCTGGGTCTGGGAAACTCGTAGGAGAGCATGAGGCCAATATCAACGGAGCCGAACCTGTAGACGGCGTAGTAGGAATCCTTGCCACCGGACACGAAAGCTACTCTCAGCTGAGACCACCTGAGCAGGCTAGCCATATATCTCCTAGAATTTAAAGGTTTTCCACATAAACTGGTGTAGAGACGTGCATTAGAGCCTAACCGCATAGCTCTGCTCTACGGTACACATTGAGGTGCAAAACTGTGTATTGTAGCACAGACTCCTACGCCCACCCAACGCATTCAGCTTTTAATGCAGCTGTTAAACCACTGTATAACAAGCAGGGTGTGCTGGAAAAGGGGCTAGCAAGAGATGAGGGCAACCGATCTGTAGCACTCATTAAGAAATTTGAACTAACCCAGATGAGAGGTTGATCTCCAGAGGCACTCTTAGCGGGTATTCGATAGGATCTGCAGTGAATAGGATCTGGTGCAGGAGGTGGATGCAATCATCTCCATCCTAGGGAAAATGACTCTAATCTAATGGTGTTAGAAATGGGTGGTGTGAGAGGCTCTTTTGAGATGGCGCTGGTGGTATGGTGTGGTGCAGGGGCCTCCACATACTGCTGATCAAGCCTTCCAGGTGAGCTCTAATGCATCCAACTCTTCAGCCTTTCGCCAGGGATTCAAAAACATATCATAGCTGTGTCAGCTCTGCTGAGAGACTCATCCTATCTGTCCATTCAAATAACACCTACACGGCTGGAACACACAAGGACTCTACATAGCTATTTTCTTAGCTTGCTGAAGAGTTTCACTGGCCTCTTACCTAATATTGCTCCTAAGATAACACTGTTTTCAGTGGTCTCTCTATGAACACAGTCCACACTGTTGGTGAAATTCTCCCTGAGGTTTGGGAGCAGAGCCTAGTTAAGCTCTCCGAGATTGGTGGAGTGATTGACACTGAGTATGGTGAAAGATCGATTGACGCACCGGCTATTCTAGTTGTAAAGAACCCATTTGGGGAGCCTAGGGTAAATCTAAAGGGTATAGTAGCGGGTTCGCTCAAGGGGCTTCTAGAGTACGTAGATGAAGTCATTAGGGGTGTGCATGATCATCTAGCTGAGAAGTTTGGTTACACATACCATGAGAGACTCTTCAGCTATAAACTTCCAAATGGCTCAGTGGTGAACCAGATTGAAAAAGTTGTTGAGAAGCTTAGGAAGGCACCCTACACCAGGAGGGCACAGGCAATAACATGGCAGCCGTGGAGGGATCTGGAGACTGAGCACCCACCGTGTCTACAGAGAATGTGGTTCAGGGTTGTAGATGGTAGACTGGTTATGCATGTGCACATGAGAAGCAATGATGCGCTGAAGGCAGCGTACATGAATATGTATGCTTTTACAGAGCTTCAGAGGTACATAGCTGAGCGTGTGGGTGTTGGAGTAGGTTACTACATGCATGTAGCAGACTCATATCACGTGTATGAAAGAGATTGGAAGTGGTTCAAAGCATTTGTGGAACAGATAAAGAGCGGAGATTCTAAGAAGAGGTGGATATCAACACAGAGCTATCTTGAGACGGTAAGGAAGCTTAGCAGATAGGTCTGCCAGTCAGTGCACTACATTCAATCCTCAGCCTTTAGAGTAGGAGTGAGAATGTGTATCAGGTGTGTGTATAGGGGCTCGCCGGAGATTGGATATTGATTAGCAATTTCAGTTGCAGGTATTTGGTGCCGGTGAAGAGCGTGTACGAATAATTGATATTGAGGGGAGCTAACTTCTACAGAGTAGTACTGCAGCACCTCTCCAGTGCATGCACAACGTAGATGTTGCCGCGGCGCTCGTTCTCAAGTGTTGTCTCTGGGCCGTGGCCAGGATAGACATGGATCGAGGGTGGGAGTTCTCTATAGAGTCTGCATATGCTTCTTACAAGGCTTTTACTAGAACCTCCGAAGAGATCGGTCCTGCCAACAGAGCCAGCAAATAGAGTATCTCCTGTAAAGAGAGCATTGTGCTGTGGTAGGTGGATAGCTATAGACCCAGGGCTGTGCCCAGGAACTTCAAGCACTCTAAGTAGAATTCCTCCAAATCTGTATACACCTTCAGCAAGATCTACATCTATCTTAAGGTTCTCCAGAAGCTCCCTATACGCCTCTGGATATATCACTGGAGCCGTGAGCTCAGCCACCCTCAAATCCCTCCTGCTCATACACACCCTCATCTGCGGGAATCTCTCCCTGAGCACAGGAAGGCCTGCAAAGTGGTCAGCGTGGCCGTGCGTAATGATGATGGCCTCCACATCAACTCTGAGTTCACTCAGTACATCGATTAGCTTTTTCACATCCTCACCCACATCTACTACAAAGGCAGTGCTGCCAGCGTAAACTACGTAGGAGTTTGTTTCATACATGCTCGTAACAATCCTAACTATGCTGTTCACACTAGCCACAGGTTGTGGAAACCCGATCTACAGATATAAGTTCTACAACCGTTAAGGGATCCAGACACTGCCACACTATTTGAGCTGGCTGTAGACATTCTAACCATCCATGCATCCACACGTCAGCAACTGCATAGCCTGAGTATGGAGGGTCTAGTCATCTCTACTAGGCTTAAAATATGGAAAGCTGTTGAATTTTAGGGAAGAGCTCTGCAGCTACTGGGAGTGCCTATGTCCCACAGCATACTATCCAAGTTTTTCCAGCCATCAAGTGTGGCAATAGTTGGTGCATCGCCGAAGGAGGGTAAGATTGGGAGAGTTATACTCGAGAATTTCATTAGCAGGTTCGGAGGGAGGGTATATCCAGTGAATAGAAACTACGATGAGATTCTCGGATTAAAGTGCTATAGAAGTGTTGGGGAGATCCCTGAGGCACCCGATCTTGCGGTAGTAGCTGTGCCTGCTCCAGAAGTACCTGCTGTAGTGGAAGAACTTGGGGAGAGAGGGACTCGGGCTGTTATAGTGGTTAGTGGGGGCTTTCGGGAGATGGGTACGGCCGAGGGAGAGCTCCTTGAGAGGAAATTGCTGGAGGTGGCAAAGAGCTATGGAGTTAGATTGCTGGGTCCCAACTGCATTGGTGTGTTCGATAACTGGAATGGGGTAAACACATTCTTTACAACAAAGATGAAGATTCCTCCAAGGGGTTGTGTTGGTATTATAAGTCAGAGTGGAGCATTTGCGATAGCCCTAATGGATCTGATGGCGCATCGTGGAATAGGTGTTTCGAGGGCTGTAAGCTATGGAAATAAGATTGATGTGGATGATGTAGAGCTGCTGGAGTTCTTCGGGAAGGATGATAGAACGAGGGTGGTTCTGATGTACATTGAGGGATTGAGGGAGGGGAGAGGTAGACTCTTTATAGATGTTGCTAGAAGAGTGTCTGAGAAAAAGCCTATAGTTATCTACAAGGCTGGTAGAACAGCAAGGGGTGGCCGTGCAGCTGCGAGCCATACTGCAGCAGTAGCTGGTGATTACCAGATATACAGAGCTGCATTCAGGCAGGCTGGTGTTGTAGAGGCTGAGAGCTTTGATGAGATGCTGGATGTTGTGAGAATCTTCCTGGATCAGCCTCTAATTTGCGGCAATAGGGTATTTGTGGTGACAGACGCCGGTGGAGTGGGGGTTATGCTAACGGATGCACTGACAAGCGTGGGATTTGAGCTACCTGTAGCTCCACCGAGCTTGAGAGAGAGGCTGAGGAATGAACTACCACCTCATGCTATAGTTGACAATCCAGTGGATCTAACTGGGGATGCTAGCGATGAAAGGTACGTGAGGGTGCTGGAGATAATTGCTGAAGATGGGGATGCAGATGCGATAGTCGTTGCTGCACTTCCTCAGATACCAAACCTAAGGGGTACATTTGCGGATTACGTTGCAGAGCTTAAAAATAGATGGGGCAAGCCTATAGTGAGCCTCGTTATAGGTAGCAAGGATGCCATCGAGATTGCTGGTAGGTTACAGGAAAAGGGTGTGACTGTTTTCGAATCTCCTGAAAGGCTCGCAAAATCTCTGAGAGCTCTGTATCTATACAGTATGTTTAGAGCTGGAAAGAGGTGCTGCTAAATGACTCCAAGGAGGATTATAGAGGCTGCACTGAATGAGGGTAGGTCTAAGCTACTCGAGCACGAGTCACTAGAGCTGCTTCGCTACTACGGTATACCAACACCAAAAGCAATCTTAGTGAGTTCAGCTGAAGAGGCTGCCAGGTATGCAGATGAGGTTGGCTATCCAGTAGTCCTAAAAATAGTATCCCCCGACATTGTGCACAAAACGGATATAGGGGGTGTAAAGCTGAACCTAGTGAGTAGAGAGGATGTTGAGAAAGCTTCTATAGATATGCTGAGGACAGTATCCATAAGAGCACCGAGTGCCAGAATAATAGGCTTCCTAATTCAGCAGATGGTGCCACCAGGATTAGAGCTAATAGTGGGAGGCATCAGAGACTCTGTATTTGGACCAATCGTAATGCTTGGACTCGGCGGTCTATTTGTGGAGATTCTGCAAGATGTAGTGTTCAGAATAGCTCCGCTAACATTTGAAGATGCTCTAGAAATGATTGGTGAGCTAAAATTCTCCAAAATCATCAGCGGATATAGAGGGCAGCAACCCATCCGCAGGGAGAGAATAGCAGATATATTAGTTCGAACATCTAGAGTTCTAGAGGATAACGAGGAGATACAGACCCTAGACATCAACCCAGTAATAGCGTACTCCGATAGCATCATAGCTGTAGATGCCAGGATCATTGTAAGAGAGAAGAGGTGAAAGAGAATCGATTTTTATGCCCTAGAGGTCATGGAGGTCAAATATTTCCCACCAACTCTGTTTCTAAGAACTGTGGAGAGATAAGAAATTTGCTAGAGGATATTTAGTGCAATTCTGTATTTCCGATTAATCCTCCAGGTAGAAGAGAAGCTAGGGTTCGTTTGTTCAACACTGCTATGCTGATGTCTACCAACAATTAGACTCAATTTCGGGAAACCTAATGTGTATTCACAAAGATGGAAGAATTTTATGGTTTAATGGCTGATAAAGTTCTCTCGTTAGAGAAACTGAATAGATTGAAAATACATGAATTCAAAATACTACCAGAGATATGCAGAGTTTGTGGTGTATGCATAAAAACATGCCCATACCAAGCAGTGATCGACAGAGGTAGGGAGCCTCCGGTGATAGATAGAACCAAATGTGATTGCTGTGGGTTATGCTACGCGGTGTGCCCATACAATGCAATAGTATTTACAAACGTGAGTGGAGGAGGTTAGCATACGGAGTCAAACAGAGTAGTAGTACGAAGTATTTGTCTGGACAAAGTCTATGGATGAAATGACCATATTCGCGTACTAGCATTTGAGCAGCATGCGGCATTAATGCACTATCAATCATTATAGTGATTGAGTCTAGAAATTCAATTGCATAGTGGTCTTCCATCTTTATGTATTCAGAATTTGCCAGTCATTTCTTTACTATATGCCGTAGAGAGTGCGTCGGATGGTTTGTGATTTCTAGCCTCCAAAGGCCATAGGTTGCATGTATACTCTATCCCCATCCTTCAGTTTCATTGATGGATCTGTAATTAGAATACCGTTTACTGCCACGAGAAGCGCTCCATCTA
>JANXEL010000004.1 GCA_025058535.1 Ignisphaera sp.
CTGAAACTACAGCTAGTCCCTCAAATAAATTGTAGAACCATATGCTACCGCCCATGGGTACATCAGCAACTGTCTGGGGGTAGCTAAAATTACTTACAGCTTTAGCCTGATTCTGAAATACAAAAACTATCTGATTGCCAAATACGAGGGAGGCTATGGGTATTATAGCCGTTAATGCTATACAGATCAGGGCAGCATTTCTAATCACTAGAAGACGCTTATATGATAGCCTAGATCTATCCATCACAGACCTTGAAAAAACCACTATAGCGACAACCGTTGTTACAGCAGCAATAGCACCGCCCTGGAACCCACCACCAGGGGTTAGCTGACCATGTAAAACGGTTGCAAAACCAACTACCAGAATCCCAACCATTGATATAGCTGTTGATCTTTGGACTACTACTGAGAGCCCTCTTCCCCTTAGTACATCCTTCTCTCCCAGGATTTCTCTATATAATGCAAGAGCCGCTATTATGGCAGCGTAGAATACAGCTGTTTCAAACAGCGTGTCAAGTCCTCTATAATCCCAGATAATTGCTGCTACCGCTTCAGGTGATGATGCCCATAGAGCCTGATTAAATTGATTGTACGTGTTATTAAGGTAATTCATGGATATATATCTCACATCTGGTGGTGGCATAGGACCTAGTGCACCTAGAAGGGTAGGTACCACGAGGATGGCTATAGCAAAGATTATCAGAGCAATAAATACTGCGTCTCTAACCCAAGCGTCCTTCATACCTCCCCACCTTCTTTATCAACAAAATTATCAGTAGGGACATGAAACCAATAGAAACTGCTACATAGACTAGAACTATATCGGGAGCCATGAGTAGAAAGAACATCAGTGTATACATGGTGCTCTGTAGCGCTGAGAGTATAACCGCCTTTAGGAGATCTCTGGATAGTACTGCAAGCACTGTTGCTGGAACGCTTAGCAAGGCCGAAATACCGAGCATTATAAATACAAGATCGGCAAGCCCTAGCACCCAACCTCACCTCTATCCTCTGCTAGCTGATCTACATAGCAGGGTCTGTATTCAGCTGCTTTAGCTCTATATGTTGCTCTAGCAATTGCGTGAGCCCCTGCACCCCCAAGTATAAATATGAATAGAGCTGTAACCAGTGCACCACCAGCTAGGAACCATCTATACATACCAAGAAACGGAGATCCAGCAGCAATTAATGCTGCACCAATTGCTGGAACAACAGCACCACCGATACTGCCGATAGTTAGTGCGTGAAGTCTCACATAGAAGTTAGGAAACCTTATCATTAGCAGTGCGGCAACAAAATCGCAAAAGACTCCTACTGCAACAAGTATTTGACCAACCACTACGAGAGTCCAGTTAATCAACTCTGTATCCATATTATTCACCCATTTCCTTTGCCTCTAGATACTTAGCCACATATATATCTAATGCATAGATCCATAGTGTTAAGACGATTGCACAGGGAATTAGCACCGGGTTTTTGAAGAGAATGCTAAGAATTATTAGAAACGCGGCCAGATCATAACCTAGGGCGTCTATAGCTAGAATCATGTCTGGAATAGTAGGGCCTTTGAATAGTCTCACAAGATACAGTAGAAATGAGGCTATATAGAAGAACATGGTTATAGTGAGAAAGTTTGTGATCCAGGATTCTAAAAAACTCAAACCCTCATCCCACTCTGCTACTTTCTATATCTCTATACTTTGAGATGAGGTATTACATCTGATGCCACTATTTCTAAAGCGCCCTTCTTATCCTTACCTATAGGCGACCCAAATACTATCTGAGTCACCCCTAGCTTAACCAATCTCTCTAGCACCTCTACACACTCTGAAGGGGTGCCTGCTATAGAGAATGCGTCTATCATGTCGTCAGAAACAATTGAAAATGCTTCCTTGAATCTTCCCTTCGATATGTTCTCCCTAATGCTTTTAGCCTTCTCCACATCCACTCCATGTCTTTTAAGAACATCCTCCGGTGTTCCAGCAACAATAAAGGCTACTATAGGTCTCACAGTCCTCCTAGCTATAACTCTATCTCTATCTACAGAAAAGCTGGTATACGCAACTATGTCTATCCTTCCTATCCTGTCCCCGGCTCCTTCTTTAATAACATTCATAGCGTGTTCATAGTCCTTAGGGCTAGAGGCGTTTATTAAAATACCATCGCCTAACATGGCGGCCAGCTGCAGCATTTTTGGTGCTTGTGCACCTATGTATATCGGTATTTCGTGGATGGGTTTGTAGCTCAGAGCCGCACCAGAGACCTTAAAAACTTCACCACTATATGTAACCACCTCACCCTTAAGCAACCTTTTCATAATTTCAACACTCTCTTTGATTGTTGCAAGGGGTTTCCTCCAGGCAATAGATATCCTTTCAAGGGTTGCTCTATCTCCTGCCCCTATACCGAGGACAGCTCTACCATTGGATATCTCATCCAGCGATGCAATAGCTGACGCAGTCCAGACGGGGCTTACGACGTAAGGATTTGTTACACCAGGTCCCACCATAATTTTCTTTGTGCTTAATGCTATTGATGTTAACGTTACGTAGACATTTCTATTATTAAAATGATCCGTTATCCAAACATAATTAAATCCAAGAGTTTCAGCATGCACAGAAAGATTAGTCAGCTCTACAATAGGTGATGAAGGCACAAGCTCGATTCCAAACCTAAGCTCCACTATGGTTTCACCTTAAAATGGTGTGAAAGGCCGGAATTAAAAGCTTTACTATCGGGTAAAATTTTTATAGCTGTTTTGATTAATTCTGCTGTGATCGTAGCTTCATGAGGAGGAAAACGATGTTCAGATTTAAAGTCAATCAGAAAATATTTGAGATAGGAGGAGTTAAGATTGGAGGTGCACCGTGGGAAAATCCACCTGTCTTAGTGGGCTCAATATTCTATCACAAACATAAAGTTGTTAAGGATGAAAATAGTGGCAATTTTGATAGAGGTGCTGCTGAAGAGCTCATTAAAAATGCTGAAGAGCTCTCTAGTAAGACAAAAATCCCTGCTATGCTAGACGTTGTCAGCACCTCCCCTAATGCGGTGATCAAGTATCTAGAATTTATCTCTAACACAACTAAAATGCCCATACTTATCGACGCACCATCTAAAGAAACAATGGAAGCTGCGTTCAAATTTGCTAGAGATGTGGGGCTCATCGATAGAATAGTATATAACTCGTTGACTGCTAAATCCAAAGATGAAGAGTTTGAACTTCTCCAAAAATACAATATAAAATCCTCCATTTTCCTACTGTATACAGAGAGGGTTATCGATGTTGATGTAAGGTTAAAGAATCTTGAGCTTATTCTCGAAAAGGCAAAGAATTACGGTATTGACAAGATGCTTATAGACACCTTTGTTATAGACATTCCGAGCCTCTCGGCTGCCATGAGGGCAATAATTGAAATTAAATCAAGGTATGGCCTACCATGTGGTGCGGGAGCTCACAATGCTATATCGTCCCAGAGAAAGTCGTTTAGAGAAAGATTTGGTGTTGATGGTACAAAAGCTTGTGAATTATCAAGTAACTTAGCACCAATAATTATGGAGCTGACTTCCTCTTGTACGGCCCTATAGAAAGTGCTAAAGAGATATTCCCAGCTGTTTACACAATTTATACATCATATAGATACTTAGGTAGGAAGAAGGAGCTACTAATAGAAATATAGCGATCATTATTTTAAATTAAAAATTGATTTTTACAATACAGTATCTGATACCAGCATCCCGCTAATGGAGAGCCCAATATAGACGTCCTTCGAAAGCATTCCCCAACAATGAATACTGAGCCTCGCTAAAATCTTTGTTTGTTCTATCCATTTAGCATATTCTGGGCACGAGTTCTCCGTGTGGTGGTTCAAGAATTCTAAAACCTCCTATAGCAGTCTTCATAATTACGTAGTTTCTGTATTTCTCACTAGTTTTGACTTCGCCTATGATCTTAGCGTTTGCATATCCTAAGCTTTTCATATAGTTAACAACTTCGTCTGCTACGTGCGAATCAATCGAGAGAACAGCTACTCCCTCGCTCGCTAAGTAAAGAGGGTCTACACCTAGCATCTCACAGTATCTTGCCACAGCTTCTCTAATGGGTATCGCATCTTCATTAACAACTATCACAATATCCGAGGAGGCTACCCACTCACTCAAAACTCCTGAAAGACCTCCTCGTGTTGGATCTCTTGCAGCATGTATATAATCACCATATTTTTCAATTAATGGTATCATCAACCTGGATAGAGGCTTTACATCACTTTTTAGAGCACCTTTGGATAGTTCTTCAATACGCTTTTCAAGACCTAGTTGAAGCATCATGATCACTGCTCCGTGATCACCAATATAGTCACTAACTATGATTTTATCTCCTGCTTTGGGCTTGTCTACTATTGGCTTGTCAGATATCCCTATCCCTGTGGTAGTTATCACGATTTTATCAACCTGGCCCTTTGGCATGACCTTAAAGTCTCCTCCTATCAATGCAACTCCTTCACTTCTAATAATACTTATAAAGGAGTCCACTATTGTTTGGAGGTCTTCAACTGGGAACCCTTCTTCGACAACGATTGAATCAAGTAGCGCAATAGGTTTACCACCCATCATAAGAACGTCGTTCAGCGTACCTGAGGCTGCCAGCGACCCTATATTACCCCCAGGGAAGAATATTGGGTTGACAGTATAGCTATCAACCGTAACAACGAGATACCTTCCATCGTGTAGAGGTATTAATGCACCGTCGTCCAGCCAATCAATTCCTATGCCTCCACTAATCCTTTTTAACTTTGGATCAATCTTGGAAAATATAAGCCTTTCAAGAATTTCCCTCGTCTCGGTGCCTCCAGAACCATGAGATAATCTAATAACTTCGCTAATTACTACCACCTCCTCCCACGACTTAACCATCTGATCCTTTCAATCTTTCAGCAAGCTGTATTACATTCTGGTAAAGTACTATCAATCCTTCCAATGAACTATTATCCTCAAAATCATTAAGGAGCTTTCTTATAAATTCTATTTGTTCATACAAACCTTCTATACTAAACTTAGATACAACTACACCTGCATGAATCACCACAATATCCCCTCTTGCTACCCTCTCCTCAGAAATGCCAAGCAGAGCTTCCCTCACTATACCATCACCGTAGTCTATCTTTACGATACCACTACCCTCGTCAATATCTATAACAACTGCAGGGACACCTAAACACACATGTATTCACCCAATTCAGTTTCCTGCAACCCTATTAGTCATTATCTACCTTTGTATCAGAGATTAAATAGGTATATCATTTGAAAATTGTGCACAAATTGCATAGAATTTACAGTAAACTCCTCTATATAGAGAGGAAGTGGATGCGGCAATTCTGTATCTATAGAAATCAGAGTCGCACCAGCGTGCTAACATTTAGATACTGCTAATTTATGTACAGGGTAGAAATTTCTTCTGTTTACGATTAATTAATTCGCCATGTTAATCAACAGATGCCGATCTCTGGCGATAACCTCATAATACTAGGGACATATATCCTCCTCTACATAACTGACAAAACCTAGAGTGCGCTTTGCTAATATCTGAGAGCACCCGGTCTTCACACTAAGGTTTGCAGCTTATTAGATGCCACCAGTATCTGTCCCAATGCTATGCCACCATCACCCGGAGGAAACCTTCTAGGTAGAATAACCTCTATATTGCGTTCCTTCAAAACCTCCTTGATACCTCTAACAATATGGGCGTTCACAGCTGCACCACCTCCTACAGTAATGTACTGTTTAATGTTTCTCCTTCCCTCCAACGATTTTAGCGCTGCTACACCTAGAGCCCTACCGAGACCCCTTAATATGGTGGCCGCCATATCCTCCTCGCTTACACCACTAATGTTGTCGATGGCCCATCTAAGCATATCTGAAACGCTTACAATTATTCTATTGCTAAAGTTTTTCAATCTTGGTGTGTAGCCGAGATCTCTACCTCTATCAGCTACGGCTTCAAGCTTTATTGGGGGTTCCCCCTCATAGCTCCTATGGGTGCATATGTTTAGTAGAGCTGAAAATGCGTCTAGTACCCTACCAATGCTCGTTGTAATTGTTCCTTTCCCACTCTTAGAAAGATAATACACTACCTCAGCCTCCTTGAGGCCATGTGGAAGGCCTTTGAGTAGCCCCATCTTGTCGAGAATGCCTACGACCTCATCCTCTGAGTATCCAGCTGAGGCCATTATGCTGATGAGAGATTTAACAGGATACTTAGCTGATGAATCACCACCTGGTAGTATAAAGGGCTCTAAACTTGCAACTCTTCTGTAATCTTTATAGCTTGCAATCAGAATCTCGCCTCCCCATATGCCTCCATCATCTCCATAGCCCGTACCATCTATAGCTATACCAACAACCTCTTCACCCTCTGAGAGTCCAATCTCGCCCATAACAGATGCTATGTGTGCGTGGTGATGCTGAACCTCTATAAGCTCTGCATTTAACTCCCCAGCGAGCCTCTTTGCTACGACTCTACTATGATAGAGAGGGTGTCTGTCGAGCGCCACAAACTTAGGGTTAAGCTTATACACCTTTGCAAACCACCTAATCTCTCGCTCGAGATCCTCCAGCTGCGCAGGTTCATCAACATCCCCTATAAACTGGGTTAGCACAACCTTATCTTCAAAGCATACAGCACCTGCCGTTTGGAGCTCTGCACCTACAGCAACACCATCTGGAAGCTCTACTCGCGTCTCTATCCATTCTGGGGCAAATCCGCGTGCTCTTCTGAGAAGAACAGGTACGCCATCTGTGAATCTCATAACGCTATCGTCAACTCTATGAACTATTTGCCTCTCGTGCTCAACAACGTAGTCTACAATATTTGCAAGCTCGCTGAAAACACACTCAAGATTTGTACACATGGGTCGGCCGTGAACGTTCCCACTAGTCATTACGAGAAAACCATCTTCGACCATATCAAGAAGCATAATCTGGAAACCTGTGTAGGGAAGCATAACACCTAATGTGGAGAGCATTGGTGCTACATGTTCAGATACTGGGGATCCTGGGCGCTTGGGCATAACCACTATAGGTCTCTGAGGAGATTCGAGTAGTTCTCTCGCACCTTGAGGAGGTATGGCAATCTTATCTACAACAGCGAAGTCTCTTGCCATTAATGCAAAGGGCTGTGACGGTCTTTTCTTCCTAAGCCTCAAATCCAGCACAACTTCATCTCTCGTGGCTAGGCACGCTATGTGATAGCCACCGATACCCTTGATAGCCACTATACGACCTTCGAGAATCTTCTGTGCAACAAAACTAACAGGATTATCTACATCGATTCTCTTACCATTACTTTCATATACAAGCGTTCTTGGGCCACATTTAGAACAGCTTATACCTTGTGCGTGAAACCTCCTAAGGCTGTCCGGATGTTCATAGTCTTTTAAGCACTCTTCACACAGCTTGAATCTAAACATAGCTGTATTCTCTCTATCATACGGCACATCATACATCATGGAGAACCTTGGACCACACCATGCACAGCTGTTCCATGGATATCTATAGAATCTTGAACCGTGTGTGCGGATCTCACTGATACAGTCTCGGCATATGGCAATGTCGGGTGGTATGGAACTCCTTGCAGATAACTCTCCGCTACTCCTTAAAATTTTAAAGGATTCAAAACACTGTGGCTCGATCTCCCTAATCTCAACGCTTGCTATTCTGGCAGGCGGAGGTTTCTCAATAGTGAGCCTTGATATGAACAGCCTTACACTGTCCCTCTCACCTTCAACATGTATCTCGACCTCGCTACCACCGAGATTAAGAACATATCCATTTAGATTGAGAGATGTGGCGAGCTTGTAGACGAAGGGTCTAAAACCGACGCCCTGTACGGTACCCACCACCTTTATCCTTACAGCCACGATACCTCTTTTGCAATCCACTAGTATCCCCATAAAATTAAAAGAGATGGTATCTCAGACCCATCTAATAGTGATGTGAAGTAGTCTAGCTATAAGTCTTTTTATTGTGACTCTCAGAGTGGTGAACATTATCTACAGGAGGAGATAATAAGCTAAGAACTGTGAATTAAAATATGTGAACAGGTTCTACGCATTTAATCTGCTACCGCACTGCTATGCCTTTCGGCTCCACTGCAGCATAGATATATAAGCTTATCCTCCATCTACATCTATCATGTTATATACCACACCACGCCGCCCTAACCATTCGGATTTTAAGGTGCTTGTTGTAGAGTATGCAACAGCAACGCTAAAATGTAGCAATCAATACACTGAGCTACTCACTGAAGGTTTTTCGATGGCCTATACTCTAGCCAAGCTTCTCAACAACTATGTCGAGACACACATCCTCATCTCACATTCGTTATCCCATGTCCACAGATACGTTATTAATACCGCACGGTACATAGACTGCAGCCATTTTGATGAAAACATCTCTGAAATCGCAGAAGAATACGACAGAATTATAGTGATTGCTCCACCCATAGAGCTGATAAAGTTAGCCAAGATTTTAGACGGAAAGATGTGGGGGCCTACTACAAACATGATTGAAATTCTTTCAGATAAGCACACCACAATAGCCGCTCTAGAAAGATGCGGAATTACTGTACCAAAAACTGTAGAGATTAGAGGTGTTAGTGATGTCGATTTTGAGTCGCTTGAATATCCTGTCGTAGTTAAACCGTGCATGCTTGCCGGTTCGGAATGCGTTTATATGTCGAGGAATCCCAATGATGCAAAAAAATACGTTGCAAAAGCTTTAATGTGTGACCCTCTTCATAGAGCTGTTATCCAACAGTATGTTGAAGGAGCTCACGGAAGCATCTCAACAATTATGGGACATGGAAAAATAATTTTTTATTCAGTTAACAAGCAATTAATAGAATTGGAGAACAATATATTTAGATATAGAGGGAACATCCTTCCGGTAAGAGATAGTGGGATAGTCAAAAATGTCCATGAACTTTTAGTGAAATTCGCACAGTGCTATAGTGATGTGGAGGGGCACATAGGATTTGATGTAGTTATTAGGAACCAGAAACCTATAGTCGTAGAGGCTAACCCACGATTAACAACACCATTTATAGCTATAGCAAAGCTCTATCCAGAAGTAGGTAGGATGATCATTGATACTATGATGAATAGACCCCTTGATACCCACATATATCTAGGGAATGTGACAGACAAGACAGCAACAATTATTTTAATGGAGAGAGAGTCTGAAGCGCATCATCTGGTCTTTGATGACTCAACGTTTATATATGGAAAAAGGGAATTGAGGTTATCTATAGATTATCCCAGTGGATAGAGTAGATGTGCAACAATTGAATTGCTGGGACTGTAGAGCTATTAACTATAGGAAGGTGTGCATAATGTTTGCTGATGATTTTCTGGGAAAGGTCGTTGTAGTAGATTTCAACTTACTCTGAAGCGAATTTGTTTATGAACGCTGTGAACCCATAAATTTGGAGATTCCATCTCTCCCTCCTATACAGTAGCTGCTGGGTCGTGTAGTTCCACATAGCACGGTACTTTAAAAATCAATATAGAATTCAACAACTGACCGTTTAAATTAGAATTATCGAAAGGAGGTATCTAAGTATTATGGGATGGACGACATTGATAGAAATGCCGATTGCAATAAATCGTTGAGGATACCCTAAATGACACTACACTATAAAAAGTGATTAATAAATGAAGAAAAAGTGCCGCACGTCCTAACTTTGTAGTTGTTATATATGTAATGGATATCTATCGATCTTATTGAAACATATTTGGAAGAAATTTTAAACTGGATGGGTATTAGAATGGGGAAACTACTATTAGATATAGGAACAAAGTAGTTTGTCTACCCCAATGAAGAGTCAAGACTATTCATATCGATAGTTTGGCCAGTTCTCGGAAATCCTACTTATCATCAAATAATGCTCTACGAATGACCCATAAAAATTTAAATTACGGTCTTCCTAATTCTAAACTATTTCTAGTGACTGTTGAATATATACATTCAATTACTTTTATCGTTGCCACTATACATGCATATGTACACTTTCATCTTTCCTAATTTATTTACTCATAAAATGGCATTTGCTTTGACGCTATTAATTGTTCAAAACCGGACTATTCTATTGTTGCATCTTTCGATACTCATAAATAACTACCTAACCGGTTAGTAATACGGTGGTTTAATTGGGTACCCCAAGTGAAATTGTTGCTAAAATTGTAGAGGATGCTATTGCTGCACAAAAAGCTGATATTTCTGTCATCAGGGAGAGACGCGGAGGCAAATTCGTTATACCTGATGCAGCTCCATATGTTGAAGCTGCGAAGAAGATGGCCCCAGTCGGACCTATGAAGAAGGAGGTTATAGACCTATTTGTCGCTAGTGTTGTTGCACACTATGATATTCTAAATGAAATTGCTGTCGATAAGACTATAGTCCCTGAGGATGATCCTTATGTAGAGCACTACCAGACACCTGTAGTTCTAGAATTTCTCTGTGAGACTGATCCAAAGTTTAGAGAATCTGTTGAAAAGTTTGCGAAAGCTCTAGAGGCAAATAAGGGATTCATAGGTAGAGAACTCGTCAGAAAGTATGGTGGCTTCTACGGACCCACATGCGTAGTGGACTTTGCTTATGCTGTTGGAGGAATGCCGGGTGTACATGCCGCAATTCTTGAAAAGCTTGATATTCCAAAGGAGCATAAGGAAACGATTCTAGCCGCTAAGAGCTGGGGTATGGCTACAAGCTATGGCTTCGGAGCAACATTTGTAAAGGCTGTTGAGGCTGGTACACCACTTGATGAGGCTGTAAAGGAAGAGATTGAAGCTTTAAAGAAGATGTGGCTAGAACCTGTAAAGATGCAGGTAGAGGTCATGAAATCTGTTGGTCATAGGAGCTTCGATCCTGCAGTGTATATGAGCAAGTTTAGAGATAGAATAGTGCCATATCTGAAGGCTGCACTCAATGCTGGTGTGCATCCTGCAAATCTAACAGTCGTACCAGCATATGGTGTTGGTGATGTTGGTCACCACATATCTCAGAGCATGTACAACATGGCTAAAGATGACATGACCATGGCTATCATGGAAGCCGTTACCGACGTCCTGGATGCAACTCTGACCAAGGGTGTTAAGGAAGGTCTCATAAAGAGTGAATATGAAGCTTTAACGGCAGCAGGTAGAACACTTGCTGGTGCAACGACGTTCATACTCGAGCTAGATGGTTTCACAGCGGATGCAATTTCTGATTTGCTGGTAAAAAGATTCAGCAACTTTGTAATAAAATACCCGACTAGAAGTCCAGCTGCAGAATTACATAATGCTGACTTCATAGACCTCATCATGAGAGGTGCAGACGTAATCAGGCCCTCGCCGTTTGGAAGAGACGGCTTTGTACTGAAGGGTCTCAAAATAGATCTATCACCTATAAAGAGAAATGCAGTACTAATGGCGCCGCAGAAATACACTTATCCAGGGTGTGCGATAACAGTAAGGTTCTCATCTCTCATGAGGTTATCTGACTTTCCATGCCTCTTAACGAGTGAGCCTGTTACTGCCACAATCAACACATACATTGTTGCCCTACATCCGGAGAAACCCATAGCACCACCACCTATATGTAAAGCGTGTGGTGTTAGCCAGACCTTCCTAAGCGGTAGATGTAAGTGGTGTTGGTATA
>JANXEL010000073.1 GCA_025058535.1 Ignisphaera sp.
TCTGCAAATATACTACCACCTGGAACTAGTGCAATTTGTACACCACTCTTCTGCATATCTAGAAGAGTGGATAGTAGTGTATCGAGGGTGTTGGTGCTCCATATGAGATTACCGCTAATTTTAACTACCAACCTCATAGCTATCTACACCCTCTTGGTACATCATTACAGCAGCTGCGTATGCGGGAAGCACAGCTGAAACACCTGGTCCTGCAAGACTATCTACGTCTACAACAGTCTTAAATCCAGCTCTCTTTGCTGCTTCACCCACTAGAAATCCTCCTATACCGGCTGAAACTACAGTGAAACTTGATGGGTCTATACCAAGGGAGGCTATGTAGCTTCTAATCTGCATTAAAGCACTGAATACTGTAGCTATCTGCATCTCGTAGATGTACCTGGCAATCTCTCTAATTTCAAAACTGTTCAACAGCTCCACATCGCCACACACTATTCTAGATAACCTCTCAGCGGCTTCATAAACTGAAGTACCTCTACCATCAGCTGTTTCTGTAGTGTAGCTATCACTAGATATGTTTCCAAGCACAAGATGCACATCCCCTACTAAAGCAAATCTCTCATTGCACACCCTAGCATAGAATCCTTTTATAGGAACACTATTCACAATGCCTACTACATTACTCCTTAGAACACCTGTGTAGACGAGCTCACCAACAATGAGCTTTTCGACATCTGTAAACCCTCTCACATAAACTCTTCCACTGACTATGGGGATTATTGTTGTGGTTGTGCTCCCCACATCTACAAACACACTATTTTCGATACCCCATCTATAGGAGTTTCTCTCTAGAAGCCATGCAGATGCAGCCCAATTCGCACCTGCAATCTTTGTGTAGTTTCTAACAGCTTCATAACCTGTTACCAGCTTCATTTCATAGGAGACAAAACCTATGTCCATAGCATCGCTAAATGCGTCCATAGATGCTTTAACTACGTGTTCAACACCCTCTCTCTTAATCCTGTATGTGTCGCTCAGCTCTGCAGTCATACATATGGCTACTCGATACTGTTCAGCACCTTCGCCTATAACCACTCTCTTAAGTTTTCTAAGTTTTTCTTCCAGACCCTTTTTACCGCGAATCCATACGGGAAAGTACTCCCGTATGGTGTGAAGTATCGTTAGCTGGTTATCGTAGACACCTATTTTCACCGCCTTTATGTTAGCACCTCCAATGTCAAAACCAATAATAATCATATAGCAACGCCTCCGGAGAATTGGATAAGCAATGTTAGATATATTTAATTATCTGCATACCGCTTCTGAGTTTGGATCCCTATGGCTAGAAGAATCAGGATTATACCAGTAATAGACTTAATGAATGGTTCAGTGGTGCACGCTATTGAGGGAAGAAGGGAAGCGTATAAACCTATAGAGGGGAGCGTTATTTCACCCTCTCCTGACCCCAGATCCGTTCTGCAAGGACTTTACATGTACGGATTTAGAGAAGTGTATATAGCTGATCTAGATGCTATTATGAATAGAGGTGAGAATACATGGGTTCTACACTATGCTGCTAAACAGGGCTTTAATGTTATGGCGGATATTGGCAGAAGGGGTATTGAGGAAACGGATTCAGAAAGCATTAAATATGTTATAGGAACGGAGTACATAAACTATCCATATGAAATTGAAAGAGTTAGTGGAAGGATTGTGAGCTTCGATTGCGATGATCTGAAAACAAGGTTTTCAAATATCCGCCTCAATGCCTCACAAGCAATAGAACTACTTACAAGAATTAGTGTAGCTGAATTAATAGTTCTAGACCTTACTCGCGTAGGCTCTATGAAAGGTCCCAATTTCCAGCTCATAAGTACTGTTAGAAGGTTCTATAGAGGCAAAATTTATATAGGTGGCGGCATCAGAGGAAGGGACGATATCGAGGAGCTTAAGAGATTCGATGTTGATGGTGTTTTAATAGCTACGGCAATACATAGGGGAATTATACTTGATGCGTATATCTAGTCCAGATTCTACATTGAGAGATGTAAAAGATATAGAGATTTTTAATCTGTTTAAGGTGTATCACACTTGGTGGAAAAGGGATGTGTGAGTCCGTGGCATATATAAAAGAGGGAAACTCTGAAAAGATATATGTACGAGACGTAGCTACACTGATAGCTGAGGATAGTAAGGTAATACTTATAGATATCACAGGTAATAAATACACGTTGCTAGATACCATAGTGGAGTACGTGGATTTCATTGGACATAAGATAGTACTAAGGAAAATTAGATAGAATCACCAGAGTCAATCAGTCAACTATTACAACTGTGGATGAAAGAAAATCGCATGTTTAACTGGGTGGTGAATAGCCTAGTTTATTGTAATGTTAAAAATATTTTAGTATTGATTATTATAGTTACCTATTTTGAAGGCTTGAATATATATTCATATAGTGCAGCTCCTATTATACCCCCTATTACAGGGCCTACTAGATATATCCATACTTTAGAGAGAGGAAGCATGTCACCAGCAATAGCAGCTGCTACTGCAGGTCCAAGGGATCTTGCAAAATTCATGCTTGCACCAGTCAATGGCCCCCCCATCCATATATCACAGGCCACAACCATCCCTATCGAGAATCCTGCCCAGCCTGTAGGAGCCCTCTTATCTACAGCTACACCCATTATTACAAATAGAAGCCACATTGTAAGAATGATCTCTATGACTAGAGCTGCACCATCTCCTACTCCAGCACCTGGAAGGGTAGAGCCAAAGTGGACATCTTTACCTTTAACAGGGTAGAATCCGTAGAGGCAGAGACCTGCTATGATAGAGCCTATAATTTGAGCAACTATGTAGGGGCCTACAAGTTTAACTGGTATCCTACCTATAGCTGCGAGGGCTACTGTTACAGAAGGATTTATATGTGTGCCAGAGATGTGACCCAGGGTATATATCATTACCATTACAATGAAGCCGAATGCTGCACCTATACCGAATAGTGCCGCGGGACCGCCACCAAGCATTGATATTAAAGTTATGACCGATGCGGGCCCAAACAGCGTTAAAGCCCATGTACCAAATACTTCTGCTATAAATATCTGCAGTAGTGTGGGCGGGCTCTTCTGGCTACCCAAGTATTTCACCCTCTGTGTCTAGGATACACTTACGGAATATATAAGCTTTTCTCTAAATATAGAAAGAGATTTTATAGCCTGTGTAAGCTATGGGTAGAAAATCAAATTTAAAAATAGATATTATTCTGATTTAGCTCAAAATTGGATTTAGGCAGCTTCTATTCCAGCTGTCAGTGGAACTGTTTTGGCAATGCCTATTCTATAC
>JANXEL010000086.1 GCA_025058535.1 Ignisphaera sp.
TGGAAGATATGCTGCCAACAACATCATTAACAATACAGATGGTATGAGAAGCATTATTTCAGAAGCAGTCATGATTATTCTGTCTACTAAACCACCAAAAACAGCAGCTATGGTTCCTAAAAACAGTGCCAGGGACAGTGCTATACTAGCCGCTATTGCCCCAATATAAAGGGAGCCTCTGATGCCACATAGAACCTGTGCCAATACATCTCTTCCAAGTGCATCAGTTCCGAGAGGGTGTGCGTCCCCAGGTGGTGTGTATCTCCTTCCTATAGTCTTTGTAGGAGGTACATTATAGATTAACGGTCCTATAATTCCTATGGAGAGTATAGTTAGAAATACAGTTAATCCAATAACCATTTTCTTAATTCTAAATATTCTAAATATTGAAGATCCTACCATGAACTATCTACCAACATAGGCGTATCTAATTCTTGGATCTATGTATGCGAAGAGGAGTTCAGATATGTAGTTGGCCAGTAGCAACGTGCCAATGATTATTATGAATATTCCCTGAATTAAGGGGTAGTCTAGCGACTGCACTCCTCTCCAGAGAATCAGACCTATGCCCTGGTAACTAAAAACGATTTCAGTTATGACCGAGCCTGCAACACTCCATCCAAGAACAATGGCTAGCCCCACTATTTGTGGAAGTGCTGAACACTTAAATAAATATCTAGATACCCTTCCTTGAGATACTCCAATCACCCTTAGGTATTCCATGTAATCTGAAGAGAGCTCCTGTATGGCTATACTCCTCATGCTTAATCCCCATCCTCCAAGCGATGTTAAGAATATTGCTATAAAGGGTAGTACATAGTGCCTTAAATACGCTAGCACGAAATCTAGTGAGAGTCTTGGTACCATACCTGGTGGATAGCTACCCCCTGTTGGAAATATCGGAAGGTATACAGCAAGCAGCATAATCAGGTACATTCCAAATATATATGAAGGTGTGCCTTGGAATACCACAAGCATTGTTAACAAAACCTTATCGATGAATTTATTTCTGTTCATTGCAGCCATAACACCAATGGAGTTTCCAACAAACCATGCAAACGCCACAGCAGGAGTTACAAGTGCAATTGTCCATGGGAGATATGTTGCAATGAGAGTGGTCACTCTTGTTGGATAGAATAGGACGGATATTCCTAAATCGCCTTTCAATACATTGCTAATGAAATCAGTAAATTGAATGTAGAGAGGTTTGTGAAATCCAAACGACTCTAGAAGCATTTTTTCTACACTTTTAAGCTGTTCTGGATCCGTTACAGCTTGCTGCATTAAATCACCAATTATTACCCAGAGAGGGTTGCCAGGTATCATTCTCGGTAGAAGAAATATTAGAAACAATACAATGAGGAATGTTAGTATCATCATACCCAATCTTTTCAATGCAAATATCAAAAATGGGTTTTTCAATAACGATGTATCCATTATTTCACCTGACTATTAACCACCTCCACGTATAGTATATTATATACGAGTAGACAATTTAAAAATATCAATTAAACTCCTAAAATGAAAAGGAATAACAGTATATAAAGAGTCTAACTAGCAATTTGAGTGAGCTAAACGACATTATAAAGGTATTCGGTAGCGGTATCCATACCTAAAGCCATGAAAATCTAAGAGTTAAGCTTAAGCCAGGTAAAAAGTAATTGAAAAGTATACTCATTATGCGTAACCGCCCCTCACTCTCCGAATCCTGATCTCATTAGTACTCTTAGAGGGATGTAAAATTTAACTAATAATAAAGAAAACTAGGTTAAACGTCTTGTGAGAATTGTGAAACTTACCGGTCTATACCTGAACCTGGAGAAAATCCTAATCTGATTAATTCTACTAGGTTACGAATTTCCTATGGCGAGAGTAAGAGAGATGCTAGGGTTAAAACTAGGTGCTGCTACTTCACTGTTACAGCTTATCATGAAGTATCCTTGCGTCCTTCCTGTTGAGTTAAGCAGTGTCTCGGAACTATAGTAATAAGTGTGATACTACCGTTTCTAAATCATTCTATAGATAATTGCAAAGGAGGTAATCCATAACTTGGGTGTGGTTCCTATAGCTCAGGAAATTAGGTGCTACTCAGGCATAGAATTTGTATAGTTGTATAGAAGCTGAAAGATTGGTGTCTATAGTGGGTTTAGGTCATGGTTTGGAAGTTAAAAGCTTGAATTGAGATATAACACCAAAATGGCTTATCTATTGATCAATGAAAATTTCCACTGGTGAAGCAAGGTTGCTGGTTGATGTCTTCAGAACTTCCTTACACTTAATGTAGATGATCTGAACATCTCTACCTCAAATCATTGATATAGCCTATGGTGGAGCACCATCTCACCTACAACTATACAGTGAAGGTGCTTCTAATATGCCAACTAGTGATCTGGATAGGACCATCCATCTTTTTAAACATTTGACTATTAATAATGCTTTGGAAAGCGTATAGGTGGACAGTATGCCTCTTGGATTTGAAGGTATCTACTCCACGGTTAGTGCCGTTAAGGGTTTTAGAGCTCCTGGAAGATATTTACAGGGACCTGGAGTTCTCAGGCGTATAGGTAAGGTCGTTAGAGTTTTTGGTTCAAAGGGTCTTGCCATAGCTGACGATACTGTTATGAGTATAGTGAAGGGTGTGGTGGAGAAGAGTTTTGCTGACCAAGGCCTTTCTATAGAGTTTGAGGTTTTTAGAAGGGAGTGTAGCTGGGAGGAGATAAATAGGGTGAAAGATGTAGCATCCAGGCTTGCTGTGGACTTTATTATGGCATTCGGCGGTGGTAAGGCTATAGATACGGGTAAAGCTGTTGCAAACCTTCTTGAAATACCTTTTGTGAGCATACCAACTATAGCCTCTACAGATGCCCCTACAAGCGCCATATCCGTAGTCTATACAGAGCCCTATCCAGGTGAATACGTAGAGGATGTGTTCTGGCCCAGAAACCCTGATCTCGTGATTGTTGATACTGGGATCATAGCAAAGGCTAATCCAAGGTTTTTAGCAGCAGGCATGGGTGATGCATCGTCTAAGCTCTTTGAGGGTAGAGCTGTTGTTCAATCGTTTGGAAGAAATTTTGTTTTTAGTGAGTATAGAGAGAGGAGAGGGGTAGAGCCTCTAGGGGCACCCCTATTAGGTCTTCAGCTGTGCAAGCTTACATACAATGTTATTAGGAGGTATGGTGAAGCAGCTATGCACTCAGTAAGAAAACGCAGTGTAACACCAGCTTTAGAACTCGTTGTTGAGGCAAACACCCTTCTAAGTGGCCTTGGATTTGAAAATACAGGGGTTGCTGCAGCACACTCAATATATTTTGGATTCACAAAGATCCACCATAAAATGGATCCTCCACAGCACCACGGAGAGCTCGTAGCATTTGGAACAATAGTCCAGCTCGTTATGGAGGGCACTACATTAGATAAGGTGCTGGACTACATGAAGTGGGCCCACAGTGTTGGTCTCCCAGTGAATCTGGAGGAGCTTGGGCTTACTAATCTGTCTGATGAGGATCTATGGAAGGTGGCTGAAACATCATATTCAGTACCACACATACACAATGAGCCATTTGATGTTGAACCAGAGATGATAGTTAGCAGCATTAGAACAGCAGATGAGATTGGTAGAAAGTTCTCTCAGCAATACCCACGATCACCATATGAATAACCAGCGTGATGCCGTACAGCACCATCGGTAACAGCTGTAGAGGTCAAGGTAAACCTTTAAACTGATGCTCTTGTCTGAGAGGGCACACCTCACTTCTCTAGAGATGGTCTGAAGCAGCTTCAAACCAGTTTAGAGATTTGAGTAACACTGCTTGAGAGAAAAGAATTTATATTAGGTCTTCTCTAGAGCCTACATTGGTGTTTATAGTGGCTAGAGGACCTAAGATATCCTTTATAGGAGCTGGGAGTGCGAGGTGGACAAGTAGAATACTGATAGACATATTTACTAATAAGGATCTTCAGAACTCCGAGATATGGCTCATGGACATCGATGATCGCAGGCTAAACATTATAGCAACATTTGCTAAAAGGTACATCGAGGAGCTCAAGATTCCGGTAAAGGTTTATGCAACTAAGAATAGGAGAGAAGCTGTAAGGGATGCCGACTTCATCATCTCTACAGTTCTCGTAAAGGGCTACACATACTATGAGACAATGAGGAGCGTCTCAGAGGAGCACGGGTACAAATATGGTATCAATAGTGTTGAGTGGAACTATGTTGGGGACTACCACACCATATGGGGCTACTATCAATTCAAGGA
Organism: Ignisphaera sp.; assembly: GCA_025058535.1. Classification (GTDB taxonomy): domain Archaea; phylum Thermoproteota; class Thermoprotei_A; order Sulfolobales; family Ignisphaeraceae; genus Ignisphaera. The sequence goes on from JANXEL010000086.1 coordinate 4,263, forward strand.
GCACCTAGATATTGCAAGAGATATAGAGGAGCTTGCACCAAACGCCTGGTTCTTCATAGTCTCAAACCCAGTACTCGAACTCTCGACCATGATTGGTAGGGAGACCAAGGTTAAGGTTGCTGGTATATGCCACGGCTTCCTGGGATTCAGAGCGGCTCTGGAGGTTCTTGCCATGAGGCTTGCGAAAGAGGTGCTTAAGAAGAGTGTAACACCAGCTTGTGCTGCTCACGAGCATGAGTGTCTAGAAGCTATGCTAAAGCTTATAGATTTCAGCGAACTGCAGTTCGAAATGGCCGGTCTCAACCACGTTATATGGCTAACAAGGTTTAGATACAAGGGGGAGAATGCATATAGGTATTTGGATGAATGGATTGCTGACGATGCTGAGGAGTACTGGAGGGTTTGGAGGGAGACAACGGTTGATCCATGGGATCTAGATCTGTGTCCAGCTGCCATAGATATGTATAAGACCTATGGATACCTACCAATTGGCGATAGTGTTAGAGCAGGTACATGGAAGTACCACTGGGATCTAAAAACAAAGCAGTACTGGTACGGACCATACGGAGGCCCAGATTCAGAGATCGGCTACGCATTCAGAGTCCTAATAGTAAGAAGAAACATTGAGGAAATGGCCAGAGTGGTATTTGATGCATCGAAACCCATTACAGGCTCCATACCTCCAAGGCCGAGCGGAGAGGTAATTGCAACACTCATAGACTCTATATACAATGATAGGCCTACGGACAGATACCCACTACCAGTACCGGGGGTGGGAACCCTACATGCACCAATATATGTCAATATAATGAACATGGGAGCCTTACCTGAGATACCAGATGATGTGGTAGTGGAGATTCCTGTTAGAGTCGATGGGAAGGGTATTCATGCAAAGCAGGTGGGAAGCCTTCCAGGGAAGGTGCTGAAGCATGCCATCCTTCCAAGGCTGATGAGGATGGAGTGGGCGCTAGAGGCAAACCTAGAGGGTGGAAGGGATACACTATTCAACTGGCTAATCATGGATGTTAGAACAAAGAGTACAAAGCAGGTTGAAGATGCAATAGATGCACTTCTCAGAATGCCTGGAAACGAGGAAATGGCGAAGCACTTTAGCTAGAAGATTAAATACTCACTAGTATTGAAAGCAAAAATAGATGTTTTACTAAATACTTCCTATATGTACTGTTTTAGATACCTTACCGACTCCTCCAGATTTCTGAGAACTTCTTCATCAGGCGCCTCAAATGGTGGTATGTACTCCAGCATGATGTATACCTCCTTAGCTCCAGAATCATCTATTGCTTCTAATAGCTTCTCGACGTTTATTATTCCTATCTTATTGTACTCCTCTGTGAATGGCCAGTGCCTATCTCCCTTACCATCAGTTTGCTGGATGTGTACAGATGGAGAATCTGGTGCAAACTCCTTTAACCACTCGTAGGGATCAGCATCTACCCCCTTGAGTGTGCACTGATGACCCACATCTATGTTCAGCTTCACTTGAGCACCTCCACCAACATTCACCTTAGAGAGAATGCTCTTTGTTTCATCCATTGTCCACGGAGGTTCCCTTGCAACAGGCATGGGTTCCCACAAAATCATCTCAAGCCCTCTATTCTGAGCGTACCTCCTTAGAGCCCTCACCGATTCTATGAGCATGGTATCCAGATAATCCCTCCTCTGCGGATTATTAAAATCCTTTACACTCTTAGCCGCTATGTGTCCACCCGTAGCTCTCACACCTATCTTAGCGGTGAAGTCGATAGCACGCATATACCAATCCATTGCATCATACCTCATCAGAGGATCTGGATGAGAGAGCATGTTGAATGAGTATGCTGCTAGACCTGTAAAAGTTGAGTGTATCGTTATTCCAAATCTTTTTACGGCATCGATTAAGAGTCCCATCATATGATCGACAGCAATGCTTAGAGCCCTGGGGTCAAGGAGATCAAATGAGAACTGGACATACTTTACATCAAGTCTTGCGGCAATCTCAGCCCAATCCTCAGGTAGAGGCCATCTCTTAACAGCCCAGCTCAAATTTAAACCAAACCTTGTTTTAACCATACCCCAAACCCAGAAAGATATTACCAGCAGCTCTGTATATAAATTAACATCATTATCGCCTTACTTGCACCTGCTATTCTTCAGCAAGCCTTACTGTGCTAAAGCTGAAGTGGTTGCTCCTTCAAGATTGGAGGGTCTTACATTCATTGCACTCTTATTTAATCTATAAGAAATGTTTGCCCCTCTGCCATATTCTCATAACCTCTTAAGGCCTCTGTGGTTAGCTACTATGCTGTAGTATCACAGTGAGGTTAAGCTATGCTCAGCAGAGATGCTGTGAAGCTCATAAACATCTTGGTTTCATCAGATGACTTCGTTAGTGGCTCGAGGATAGCTCAAATTCTCGGCGTCTCTAGAGCTACTGTGAACAGATTGATTAGAGAGCTTGAGGATGTGGGATTCGTAGTAGAGTCCCATCCCAGGCTCGGCTACAGAATCTCTATACGTGATGATCTCGAGAGAATAGGAGGTAGGGAGATCTTCAGGGGATTTGCAGCCTATAGAGTGGAGTATATGAAGGAGTGCAGCTCTACCCAGGATGTGGTTGACCTTCTGGCTAGAGAGGGGGCACCTGAGGGCACTACTGTTGTCTGTGAAAAGCTCTCCAGGGGGAGAGGTAGGCTTGGAAGGAGATGGGAAGCTGGGGAAGGCGGTCTGTGGTTTACAATTCTGCTTCGACCTCCCTCAATAAAGTCGCTACAGCTACTCTCGCTTGCAGGTGGTGTTTCCGTTGCTAAGTCGATTAGAGAGCTCTTTAACATAGATGCTAGGGTTAAGTGGCCAAACGATGTTATTATCAATGAGAGAAAGGTTTGTGGGATTTTGATAGAGGCTAGGGCTGAGGCGGATAGGATGCAGTATGTAATGATAGGCATAGGGATCAATGTAAATAATACCCTACCACAGGACCTGCAGAGCACAGCTATAACCATAAAGAGTATTGTAGGGGTTGATGTACCGAGGGCACCACTCCTAAAAAGCACTATTAGAGGGGTGGATTCATTCTACAGAAAGCTCCTTGAGGGAGTCTCGGTAGACATAGTAAGGGAGTGGAGCCTCTACAGTTCAACCATAGGTAGGAGGGTGAAGGCTGTAACACCCGATGTGGAGATAGAGGGTGTGGCAGTAGGTCTGGATGAAGACGGAGCCCTGATGATAGAGATTGAGGGCAGGGAGGTAAGGAAAGTGATTGTCGGTGATATAATACACCTCAGGGAGTACAAACCTTCTAGCGGGTGAGACACCTCCAAAAGCCACTCTGCTACAATATTTGACATAGCTAGCGTGTAAGCTTTTGGGTACGGAAGCGAAATTTTTAGAGAACTGCAACTATTTAGGAGAGTACACACTCAAATGATGAGCCGTGGCACATCTGAAAAATGATGTTGGTGCCGCAATTCCTGAACACTTTTTAAATCTCTTGGTGTAGTGTGAAGGAGATACCATGCTCTACCAACTGTTGCACAGTCTGGAGGGCTGTCTAGATATAATCTAGTGTTTAGCGCTACCAGAACTATTTTTGTGAAATCTGTACTGCTAAATCGACTTTGGTTGCATTTCCGAAAAAGCCAGTCTCAAGTATGGAGGTGTTGCAGCAGCTGTCCCAGCGTTTCAAGATCTGTATGGAGCTTGCCTACCGTGAGTTGCTGGAAGATGACACCCCCAGTGCAGCTGGCTGCTGTTGATTGTGGAGCGCTGTAGTATGCGGAGATACCTGGCATAGATGGATTCCCCTATGTCCAGCGCTGTGAGTATGAGTATCCTTGTCACAGCATTTGCTAGAAGCATTATGTAGCCCACTCTAAATCTAGGGCTACTACACCTAGCCGCTACGTTAATACTGTATACACCTCTTACCTCGTGTAGCACATAGAGCCCCAGGGTGAGCATTCTAACACCCATTGCAATGGATAGAGCCATCGATGGGCTGAATCTAGATAGATCCTTTATCAATCTACCTATGGACAGCATCTTAATAGATAGTGCCGCAGTTAGAGAGAGCACAGCAATCCTTACCATAGACACCACTAGTACAGCCACATCTATACCACCCACAATCACCTGCATAGTGGCTGAGAGCAGCAGAAGGGGTGCTGCAAATGTAGCAATTGGCACAGCGACATTGAGCAGCCCCCTAGCACCACCTATAGCAAGATAGATGAGCTCTGCAGTGAGTAGGGCTAAAAGCAGATATAGCGGTGCCGTGAATACAACCATAGCTCCTAAGGCTAGAAGCGCTAGGGGTAAGGCTGTGGGAACTCCGCGCTGCTGCATAGCTTCAGAAGAGCTATTCGACATACTCATGTACACCTACACCCAACTCAACTACCCTATCGGCATAGTCTGCAGCACTTCTACTGTGCGTAGCCATAACTACACACCCACCGCTTCTCCTAACCATATCTAGATAGCTGTACAGAATTTCAATGGAGCTTTTATCTAGACCCAGCACCGGTTCATCCAGCAGGAGCATCTTTGGTGAAGCTATATAGGATAGTGCAAGCGAGAGTCTCCTGGCTTCACCAACGCTTACTGTATAGGGATCCCTATCAGCAATTTTAGATAGGTTGAAGAGCTCTGCAGCCATATCAACTGTATCCGCATTCCTACTATATATTTTTGAATACAGTTTAAGCTCCTCCACAACGCTACTCGTTGAGAACCAGTATACAGGCCTCTGTGGTATGTAGAAGGTGCTTCCAAATCTTCTAATGGAGCCCCTTTCAACCCGCCCAATACCTGCCAGCGCCTTAATAATGGTTGTTTTTCCAGAGCCGTTCCTACCATAGAGAGCTACAACTTCACCCTCTCTCAGCTCTAGGTTAAATCCCTTCACAATATACTTGTCCCCACGTCTAATCCATAGATTGTCCACCTTCAGAATGGTTTCACCACAGCAACAATTGTAGTGCACTGCAGCAGATCTACTAGGCTCATAGTCGCGGCTGTCCCTCGCTACCTCTACAACAGTATCTACGTAATCCATGTAGCCCCAGTGCTTGTGATCTGCAACAACAACTGTAAGTTTCTCTTTATCAACCAAATCTCTAAATTTATCCATAACACGCTTCATTCTTTTGCTATCCAAGTGTGTGGAGGGTTCATCAACTAGTATAAGCCTAACTCCAAGGTCTAGAGAAAGCTTTAGAAGAGAGTCGTAGAGCTCACCATCGGAGAGCATCTCCATGGGTACCGAGCAGAGCTCACCATAACTGCTCCCATCCACGCCAAGTGCTGCTAGCTCATCGCAGATACTGCGGCCTATAAAGAAGGACCATGTATCCTGTGGAATGTAGCCCACCAAACCACCTGCCAAAGCGTCAATAGGTCTTCCACCAAACACTTTAACGGATCCGGATAGACTGTGCAGCCTGTACACGTTGGGGATGTAGCCTGCCAAAACCTTCAGCAGCGTTGTTTTTCCTGAGCCGGATGGTCCCGTAATCAGCGCTATGGTTCCCTCCTCCACATCCAGATCAACCCCACCTACCACAGCTCTGCCGTTTACCCACACAGACAGGTTTCTAGCCTCTATAGCCTTCATACCCACTATACCACAACTCCTCTAAATCTCAGCAGCCTAGCTGCATACCTTGAAACAACGATTGCTAGGAGGGAGTCCATGAATATGTCCTGTGGTATGAATACCGCAACCGTAGCTATAAACAGTTTCATCAGAGGATCACTGGTATCCAAACCTATTATGGAGGTGGATGTGGTGACCCATTGCATAAGCCTCTGATCACCAAGTGCATAGTATGTAAATACCGCAAAACCTAGGATGTACATTGGAAGTAGAGCTAGAAATGAGAAGCACAACAGTACAGCTGTATCAACAGATTTGATATCAGCTAGACTCATCTTTCTGAGTCTTAGGTAGAGCCTGGTTGAAAAGCTCATGAGGAGCGCTGATATGGGGAACCCTAGCAGATAGCCTCCAGTTGGCCCGAGTAGCACAGCTAGACCTCCTCTAAAACCTGCTGCTAAGGGGAGCCCAAGAGATATAAAGACCAGATAGATGGTTGTTGAGAGCAGTGAGTATTTAGGTGGTAGGAGGAGTCCAGCGAGCACAACACCCATGCACTGCATTGTGTATGGAATGGGACCTAGATAGAGATGTAGCTGAGCCAGTAATCCGGTCAGTATGGATACACCTATGCTTAACACATAGTGCACCACACTACTCAAATCCTTTTGAAAAGCTATCATGAAACAGTCACAGATACCAGCTGTGGTTCAACTGGTATAAAAGACTTTCTAGACATTGAATCTGTGAAACCGTAGCACGATGAGGTGTACAGACCATTGATTCAGCATATTAATGTTAGATTCAAGTACTCCTCGGTACAACCTAAATGAAGCGGTGGAGGTTAGAAGATCAAAGGCACTCACACTCTTCAAAGGAGATAACCGGGTTGTAAGGAAGGATAGTTGCAGTGCACAGCTATGAACATGGTTTAGAGATTCTAAGGCAATCAAATCTCCAACACCTATATAGTGGTGCTGTGCTTGGGGGGAGGGAAACCTTAGGTTTAAATACTACCTGCACACTTGACCTATTTGGTGTATTGAATGTGAGGCACGGTGAATTGTTGAGAGTTGCTGATACTCGTGTTGAATTTAGCGTAAATCCTCTAGGTATCGATGAGCCAAGGCCCAGATTCTCTTGGACTCCCATCCATAGTGAGAGAGGGCAGCTCCAAAAGGCATATAGAATTATAGTCAGCTCTAGCTATGAAAATGCCTTAAACGGCGTGGGCGATGTTTGGGATAGCGGTGTTGTTGAGTCGGATTCTAATATAGTTGAATACAGCGGAGCACCTCTAAAGAGTTTCACAAGGTACTTCTGGAGGGTTAAGTGGTGGGACTATTTTGGTAGGGAGAGTAGTTGGAGTGATGTAGCCTGGTTTGAAACCGCTGTTTTAGACCCTGGTGAGTGGAAGGGTGTGTGGATTGGCGGTGGCCAGCTTCTTAGAAAGGAGTTCTATGTAGATGGTGATGTTGCTGAAGCCAGGGTGTACATAGCTGGTCTGGGCTACTACGAGCTGAGAATCAATGGTATGAAGATTGGAGATAAGGCTTTAGACCCTCTCTGGAGCGAGTACAATAAAAGGATATACTATAGTGTGTACGAAGCCACTGATGCTGTGAAGAAGGGGGCAAATGCTGTTGCTGTTATGCTTGGTAGGGGTAGATATAGTCAGAGATTCGAGCGTGGGTTCCTGAGGGTGAAGTACTACGACGAGCCTAAGCTCATCTTCATACTGAGGGTGAAGCTCACCAATGGTAGAACCATTGAGCTGTACTCGGATGAGACGTGGAGGTGTGTTGACAAGGGCCCAATCATGAGCGATGATATATACAACGGTTTTAGATACGATGCAAGGTTGGAGCCGCTGGGCTGGGATAAACCAGGGTTCGACGACTCCAGCTGGAGACAGTGCTCGAGGGTAGATCTACCAAAGGGTGTACTGGTGTCTTCAACAACCATTCCGACCACAAAGATCATGGCTGTAATCAAACCTAGGGAGGTCTACAGCCCCAATCCAAACGTATACGTATTTGATTTTGGTCAAAATATCACTGGATGGGTCAGACTCCGTGCAAGGGGTTCCAGTGGAGCTGTGGTAAACATAAGGTACTCAGAGGTTATCAATAGCGATGGTACGTTAAACACAAAGAACCTAGGTGCTGCAGAAGCTACAGATGCATTCATCTTGAGGGGCAATGGTGTAGAGGTTCTAGAGCCGAAGTTCACCTACCATGGCTTTAGGTACGCAGAGGTAAGCGGCTCCATAGCTCCACCGTCGCTGGATGATATAGAGGCTGTGGTTGTGCATGCTGAGCTGGAGCCTAGAGGATCTTTTGTGTGTTCAAATAAGCTTCTCAATGACATTCATAGGCTGGTGCTGTGGAGCCTTAAGGGCAATCTGACCAATGGTGTTCAGACAGATTGTCCGCAGAGAGCTGAGAGGATGGGATGGCTGGGAGATGCGTGGCTATCCTCCGATGCTGCCGTCCTTAACTTTAACATGGTTAGGTACTATGAAAAGATAGTTAGTGATATAATTGACTCTCAGAGGGAGGATGGCTCCATACCTGATGTTGTGCCGCCCTACTGGGAGCTCTATCCAGCAGATCCTGCATGGGGAACTGCATTCATATATATTCCGTGGGTACTCTATCTCTACTATGGAGACAGAAGGGTGTTGGAGAGGGTATTTGAGTATGCAAAGAAGTGGTGGGACTACCTATACAGTAGAACGAAGGATGGAATTCTCTACTTTGGTAAGTATGGCGACTGGGTGCCGCCGGGAAGGGTTAAGAATACACAGGACTGTCCTTCGGAAATAATTTCAACGTGGATTCTCTATAGAGATGCTAAGCTGCTGATGAGAATGGCCAAGGTTCTGGGCAGGGTTGATGATATACTCTACTTTGAGAGTAGAGTTAGGGAGATAGGGGAGGCATTCAATAGAGTGTTCCTCCACGAGAGGGATGTTCTTGGGCGTAAGGTTCTGGGCTACTACTCCATCTACACATCAGCTGGTGGTACAGAGGTTTACCTGGGATCACCTGAGTTTGGAGGATCTCAAACCTGCTTGGCGCTTCCACTTGCAGAGGATCTTGTGCCTAAGGAGAAGGTTGGGGATATCCTTGGAGCACTTGTGCACAGTATTGAGGTTGATTGGGATAGCCACTTTAATGTGGGTATATTGGGCATGAAGTATGTTCCAGAGGTTCTAGCAAGATACGGCTACACTGAGCTTGCCTACCGAGCGCTAACCCAGGAGACCTACCCAGGCTTTGGATACATGATTAGGGAGGGTGCTACTACTCTGTGGGAAAGATGGGAAAGGCTAGCAGGATCCGGTATGAACTCCCACAATCACCACATGTTTGGCAGCATAGATGCCTGGCTCTATAGAAGGGTTGCTGGAATCGAGGTGGTGGAGCCAGGGTTTAAGAGGTTTGCTGTGAAACCACCAGTGGTGGGAGGTCTCACTCACGCATCAGCGTATCTGTACACGGTAAGGGGGCTAGTAGCGGTTCACTGGAGTAGGAGTGAAAGGATGTTCAAATTAGATGTAGCTGTTCCAGTTGGATCTACAGCAGAGGTCCACCTTCCAAAGATGGGGAAGGATATAGAGGTACTCGAGGGAGGTAGGGCTGTGTGGAAGGCTGGAGGGTTAACAAAGGTTGAAGGTGTTCTCTCAGCAAGAGAGGAGGATGGTAGAATCGTTATCGAGATAGGTTCGGGAAGCTACAGCTTTGAAGTAAAGGTCGTAGAATAGAATAATTTTTACTCTTGCAAAACCCTGTGCGTTCTGAAGCCCATAGAATGGTGTTGTAGGTGAGCTGCAGGTAATTGTAACCGTTTTTAACCAGGTGCGTGTACACGATTTCTAGTGAGCTCTGAATGTTTGGAATGGAGATATCAGAGCCTCTCGTACTGGGCATGCACAGAATTGATGTTACAAGGGTGGGTGAGGGTATACTCTATAAGAGGTATAGAAATGGGGTTATTGAGAGGGAGATTCTAGCTAAAAATGTTACACTAAAATTGATGCCTATCTACCCAATATTCTACCCAAGATTTATTACGAGGTACATCCTATGCGAATTCTCCACACCTATATACGTTCCACCTATGGAAAGCATAGCTCTCTACATGCACCTCCCAATCGATATCGCTGTATACGGCTATAAAAATGGCTCCTTCACTATTATAGATGTAGTTCCTATGCATAGATTGTACAAGTATACCCTCTATGGCCCACCATCTAAATACGGAGATGTTGGTGGGGTTGTTGCTAGGTACTGTAGAACTAGCACCTCTTTAGAAAAGCCCACCGATGTGGAAGTAGGCTTCTGTCTATCGCAGATAGAGATAAAAAGCAGGTTGGAGAAATTCACAGTGGTGTCGAAGCTCCTCTTAGACTCTTCACCTCTAGCGATATTCTATAAATTGGGCAGCTGGAGGTGCTGTACACAGCACATCATGATGATGATCAGCAGTACATCGGCAGCTGTTGTGGAGTATGGAGGGCAGCCTATAGAGTCTGGGTTTAAAGCTCTAGATGAGCCTGAGGAGGCTAAAGCACCTCTAATCAGTTCTAGGAGTGAAATGATGTGGGGGTACTAATGGAGCTGGTGGACCTCATCAGAAATCTTCTGCTGTATGGTGGTGAAGTTGTGTTCAAGGTTGCTGTGTTTATAGCTGTGCTGATTGCCGGCATATCAATCAGCGTTGTGATTAAAAGAGCATTTCTAAAGTTTCTCTCGACCAGAGTCTCTAATGCAATTGCATCGAATTTAAGTAGAGCTCTCTACTACGTAATGGTATTCATAGTAGTTGCAGTGGCTCTAGGAACGGTTGGCATAGATCTCACAGGATTTATAATAGCAGGTGGCTTTGCTGGAATAGTTGTTGGAGTTGCTCTTCAGCCAGTTCTATCAAATCTATTCGCGGGGCTCTACCTAATGATTGAAAAGACAATAAATGTGGGTGAGGTTGTTGAGATTAGTGGTAATGCTGGAGAGGTAACAGAGATATCCCCTATTTTCACACGTATAAGAACATTTGATGGTTTTATTGTTAGCGTAGCTAACACCCAGATAATCAGTGGTGTTACAAAAAACTTTAGCAGAGCTGTGGCTAGAAGAGTTGAGTTTAGGATTGGAATAGCCTATAGGGAGGATGCTGAAAAAGCGTACAGAATAATAAAGGGTGTGGTGGATGAGCACCCATACGTGTTGGTAAACCCACCTCCAGACATCTTTGTTTCAAACCTCGGACAGGGTAGTATGGATATAACGGTGAGGGTGTGGACACCTCCGCAAGTAGCCTATGATACAACAAAAGATCTGCTGTGGAGGATGAAGAAAGCCCTGAGTGAATCAGGTGTAGAGATACCATACACCCAGGTGGATGTGTGGTTTAGAAGCACATTGAGCGTAGAGCAGTTACATGGGGGAAGACCGGGGTAGGTTGACACCACCACATCAATGTAGCTGAAGGTGTGTCGCTGCCATCGTTAGTCTAGGTGTCTATAAGTGTAAGGACTTTGTTGAACACCTCCTCTCTAAGGCTGTGGTTCAAATCTCTGTAGAGTCTTGCCAGCTTCACCAACTGTTCAACTCTATCCTTATTCAATCCCAGCAGCTCCCTAATCCCTGCACCCTGTGCTCCACCAAATAGTGCAAAGTTTATAATCCTCGTTACGTTGCACGGCTCGAGGTGGTACCTCCCCGACTCTAGATCTATAATGAAAGGTTTGCTGGGATCTCCGCAGAGAAGGACAACCTGCCTGTAGGGCCTCGAGAGCTCAGTAACGTCAATGCTGAGCTGGTCGAGCTTGTGTGCAGCCAGGAGGAGATTCTTCACAAGAATAGCTATGCTGCTCTTATCACGCACCCTGTTTAGAAATTCCTCTACCGTCAGGCCATCTATATAGCTCCTCACTATAAAGTCATCTGTATAGAGGTAGACCCTAGGTGTATATCCATGTGGGTATGCCACATCTAGAAATCTTGCTTCATCTAGTAAAGATGTCCTCTTTGAATCCATTCTCCTAATCTTCAGGCCCACAGCTCCATACATTCTATGTCTGGCCAGCACGACCACGGATGCATGGCCCTTTCCAACTATACTGTAGCGTCCGATTCTGGTCTTTCCAAAGCTGTAGATGCGTTCGATACCCATCTCCATGATGCTATCAATCCTGTGCATACACGATGGCTGTCCTCTGTATGGATAGCACACTATTGTAGGGTATGCATCAACTGGTATCTCAATGAATTCATAGCTTTGGCACTGCATCTATGCGACTCTACCCGAGGCTATCCAGCTACTGTGGGGAAAGCTAGAGTAGGCAAAAATTGATAATCAGTGTTCACGCTGCCAATTTATCTCTAAGCCAGTTAACAACTTCGCTGAGAACCTTTGCCCTCGAGGTATACGTAATAAACACGTGCTCTCCCTCATCAAGCGGTACAAGCTTTTTCTCCAGCGATTTCAATCTAGTGTAGAACTCCTCAGATTGCTTGTAAGGTACAACACTATCGTTCTTTGCGTGTATTATTAGCACCGGTATTGCTATACTCTCTGCTAACTCCATTGCATTGGACCTAACTATGCTCACCACACCCTCCTCCTTGAGTCGGTGAGGGCCGAATACATAGTACCCATCTATCTTTGGAACGGTGCTTCTAGCAGCCTCAGCGAGTTTACCAATGTCTACAGCAGGAGCTAGGAGTGAGATCGTCGAGATTCTACTCTGGTACTTCGATGCAATCTTAATAGCTATGTGCCCACCCATGCTAAGGCCAACAACACCCACCCTCCTAGGTCTGTAGGTAGCCTCGATGAAATTCAGAGCATTCTCTGCATCCTCAATAGCATAGTCCAGCTTGAACTCCTCAAATGGTAAGGGACTCTCGCCGTGGCACCTGTAGTCAAATCTAAATGCGGCTAGACCTACGCTGCACAGAGCTCTAGCGATATCTACGAATAGTCTATTTGCCTCAATTTTATTACCGGTAAAACCGTGGAGCATCAACACAATCGATGAAGGGGTTGAGGTCGGTGTATGGATGTATGCTGAAAGTTCTAGACCGTTGCTTAGAAAGGTTAGAGGTTTTTCAATGCATAGCAATTTGATCACACAGTAGTAGTGCATCTAGGTGGTATAAAAAGCTTTATTTAGGAATGTGCTCACGGGGCTCTCTGGAGTTAAGATTGGATGGTAGAGGGAGCACCAGCTGAAGCTAGGTATATTACTCCACTATCAGATCCTATATCTGGTGGATGCACCTGGGCGTTCTGCCATGGGCGTGTGTAGGATCTGTGGATCTAGGGGCACGGTTGTGAGTAGTGCTGTAGGGGTCTGCAGCAGCTGCTTGAGAAATAGAAGGGAAGCTCTGGAGATCGCTATGGACCTCCACAGAAGGTACAGATCAGGCTTAGAGCTTCCTCTACAGCCACCAAGAGGTGGTGGCACCAGGTGTACTCTATGCGTGAATGAGTGTGATATAGGTTCTGGAGGGGTTGGCTACTGTGGTCTCTGGACCAATCGCGGAGGTAGATTGGAGATTCTGGAGGGCTTCAACAGAGGCATACTCTACGCTTATCTGGATCCACTCCCAACAAACTGTGTAGCAACACCTGTATGCCCAGCTGCTAGAGGATGCAGAAACCCAATGTACAGCGTTTCTTCAGGAGGGCCTGAGTACGGCTACTACAACCTTGCTGTATTCTTCGCTGGCTGCAATCTAGACTGTATTTTCTGCCAGAATTGGGACCATAAGAACATTGTTGTCTCTCCCAGGCTTAGGAGAAGGTATGCAGTAACTGATGTAGAGCTCGTTAAGAGGGCTGCTGAGGATGATAGGATCACTTGTGTGTGCTACTTTGGGGGCGATCCCGGTCCACACATTGTATACGCATTAAGGGTCTCTAGATTAATCGCTGAGGAGTCCAGGAGGAGAGGGGTTGTGAAGAGGATCTGCTGGGAGACGAACGGTCTTGAAAACCCAAGCATTGTAAGGGAGATGGCTAGAGTGAGCCTCGAGACTGGAGGTATTGTAAAGATTGATTGGAAGGCATTTACCCCCGAAGTCTACCAGGCGCTGACAGGTGTTGATGGATGGAGAGCTGTCGAGAGGGTGCAGAAGAACATCAGCATCGTTGCAGAGATGTCTCTTGGTAGGAGGGAGGTTCCACTCCTAACAGTTAGCATACTCTTGGTACCTGGCTATGTTGATGAGGTCGAGCTCAGAGGTATGGCTGAGTACATAGCATCTGTAGATAGGGAGATACCAGTGGTTCTTCTTGCATTTCATCCAGACCATCTTCTGAGAGATCTGCCGCCAACGAGTGCAAATCATGCTGGGAAGGCTATTGAGATATTCAGAAGCTGTGGTGTAGAGAGGGTTTTTCTGGGAAATGAATGGCTCCTAGGCCCATACTACTGAGCTGTAAAGAGCTTTAGACCTCTCCTCGTTGGAAGATTCGGATGGGCTCCTCTATCCTGGGTACCGGTGTGGCTTAAGTGATTGCACCAGTGAGTGGTGTCTATGTACTCATATTCAAAGTGGCTAGGGATACCGCTGTAAGGGTAGGTTCACTTGGTACGGTACAATTTCCACAGGGGGTGTACGGATACATAGGCTCCGCTAGAGGTGCTGGTGGGGTGAGAGCTAGGATTCTCCACCACACTAGGAAGGTGAAGAGGAGGCTGTGGTGGCACATAGACTACCTAACAGTTCTCCCCTATGTTACACCACTCTATGTGGTCTACAGTGGGACGAGCAGAGATGCCGAATCCATCCTAGCACACCAAATTGGGTTATCACCCTGCTGGAGTGCGCACGCCGAGGGTTTTGGATCCTCAGATAAGAGTAGTTCTACCCATCTATACCTCTGTAGATGTTCTGAGGATGTGTGCCTCTACAGTATAGCTGAAGCGTTCAGAGCCATTGGATTTGAACCTCTAATCGAGAAGATAGATGGTGCTACCTAGAGTGGGATTGGCTGTCTCTATGAAGCATAAGGTAGATAACCCTCCCACCACAACACTGCATCCCAGGTGGTAAAGAGCGTGGAGAGGCTGGCTATCTTAAAGATTTCAGTGTTTGTGGCTGCATCATACATAATTGCATTTGTGCTGGATTTTACAGCTGCTTCATTTAAACTCTTCACCTATCCATGGGGCCCCTCTGTATGGGGTTTTATGAGAATGTGGAGTGTTGCTGGATCTGCAGTGCTCTGCTCAACTATATTTAGAGAGGGGGTTTCAACACTCTTTAAGCAGTACATAAAAGTTTCAAAGAGGGCTATACTCTACTACTTTGCATCACCACTCATAGTCTACGGGGCTCTAGCACTATACATACTAGTCGCGCTTCCCCTAAACCTCTTCAACTTTAGTGTCTATGTAGAGGTCATAGCTGATGTGCTTCGAAGCACCCTAACCTCCCTCTCAGAGGAGCAGATACTGAGTCTTGCCACCATATCGGCATACAGCCAGATTCTAGCAGCATATCTAAGCGCTGTAACGATAAATGCATTTTTTGCCCTTGGTGAAGAGATTGGCTGGAGGGGTTATATTTACAGAGTTCTAGGCTCTAAACCAAACCTGTACAGCACTGTAGCTGTGGGTATTCTCTGGGGCTTGTGGCACTCCCCTGCAATACTTCTCCTAGGCTACAACTATAGCATCAATAGGGTGCTAGGTGTAGCACTATTTACACTATGCACCATCGCTCTATCCTATCCACACCTAATAGTAACTACGGTCACGGGGAGTGTCCTTCCCGCCTCATCACTTCATGGAGCTGTAAATGCTCTGTGGGGACTCACAATCATAGCCTCTGATCTACCGATGGAGTTGAAGGAGGTGTGGCTAGGTCTAGGACTGCTGGGGATAGCCGCATGGACCACTACCTCAGTCATACTCTATGCCCTATCTAGATGGAGATGCTTTCAGGGTAGTGGAGCTACTCTCTACATGCTCTTCTAAATGCAGCATCTATGTAGAATGGTGCTACTGCTGCAATTGAGATGAGCTCTGGTATAGCAGCTCCTGGTGGAATTCCAGCCTCCAGGTGTAAAATCCATGATATAACTGCTACTAGGAGTGTAGATATAGCAGCTACTCTCTCTATAAATCCCCTAGACACTGCTATATAGATGCACAGTAGAGTGGCTAGCAATACAAAGAATAGTACTGAGACCCAAAAGTGGAGCACACCATAAACTTCATCAAAAACTGCAACAAGTATTAGGCTATAGCCTGAAGCAGCTGCTACTATTCCTAAAATCCTGGAAACTCTAGTAAGGTAGTTAGCACCCACGACCACAACTAGTACACCTCCTAAACTAAGCCCAAGGTTAAAAATAGGAGCAACACTACTCCTAGTGGCATGACCGAGATCACTTAATGCATTTCTGTATATATTGAACCAGCTGGAGAGGATTATTGAAATCAGTATAAGTAGTAGAGGTAGGGTAAGAGAGGCTAGAACTAGAGATTTACAGAGGGTAGAGTTTGCAGCCATGGAGTATCCACCTCCTCAATCTGTGATGCAAATATTAGGCTGTGTAAAAACTTTTTACTAGATAGTGGATCTCGCTATAGGTGGATGGTATCTGAGTCACTCTTCTCAAAATCTAAAGAGGGCTAGACTGTGGAGTTTGGGAGAGGATTGTGTTGTTTGTAGAGTTTGTGAGAGGAGGTGTGCTATAAAACCGGGTTACAGAGGTGTTTGTGGAAACTATGTGAATGTAGATAATGCTCTGTACCACCTTGGCTATGGTAGGTTGAGTGCTGTCGAGAGTAGACCTATTGAGATAAAGCCCCTCTTTCACTACTGGCCAAACAGTACAGCACTAACATTTTCAAATTGGGGCTGCAACTTCTACTGCCCATGGTGTCAAAACCACTATCTGAGCTTTAGAAAGCCTAGTGAGGATGACCCTACTACACCACCTGAAGAACTTCTGAGAACAGCTATCCTAGGTGGTGATGAGGGGTTTAGTGCAAGCTTTAATGAACCTACTGTAAACTTCGACTATATAGCTGATCTGGCTGAGCTGGCTGTAAAGGAGGGGCTGTACTTCATGACTGTGACAAATGGCTACCTCACCACGGATGCTATAGACCTTCTTCTACAGCTTGGTGTGGATGGGTGGAGTATAGATGTGAAGGGGTGTCCAAAGATGAAGAGAGCTCTAGCTGGTGTAGACCATAGTGCTGTGTATAGAAATGCGAAGCACATAGTTGATGGAGGTGGCCATGTTGAGATGGTGTACCTCGTTGTGACAAACACAAACGATTTTGATGAGTGTGTAGAGTGGATTATAGATAATCACATATCCTATCTAGGTCACAGCGTGCCACTTCATATAAACAGATACTATCCAGCACATAGATGGCGTGAACCACCTACACCATTAGAGAAGCTGCTATGGATAGCTGAGAAGGCCAGAGGCGAGGGTATAGAGTATACCTACATAGGTAATGTGGGGGATCCACAGCTCGAATCAACAAAGTGTCCAAAGTGTGGGAAAACACTAATTTACAGACACAGGTATAGGGTTCTGGAATTCAACTTAGATAGAGATGATTATAGATATAGGTGCTCTAGATGTGGGTATAGGATACCGATAACGGGAAGATACATACAGTGGAAAAGCTGGATATGGTTCTAAGTCGAGGAGAATTTTGCACCTACATGCTTCCAGCTAACTGGTGATCTAAGAGCCGTACTTATCTGCACCATCCTGCTCTGATGCAGAGTTCCAAGCCTCATCTAAACCTCTCAAGCGTAGCACTACTAGCATCGCTGGGGGAGTGCCTTAGTGCACCTACCAAATCCATGTGGAGCACCATAGCACCTCGCTACGTTATTGCAACACATCAACTGGGCTATCCATTATGGTAGAGAGCTGGGCATTACCACTGTGGAGATGATGTTCAGCATTAAATGGCTACACTCTGCAGGAGTAGAAGTGCTAGAACCACAATGGCTACTGCTGCAGCTAGCAGTCCTATCACAACCATGATTTTTCTCCAGCTGAGAAGATTTCTAACCCTACCAACCCTCCTCCTACCATTTCTACTCCTCCATGAACCACCCATATACTCACTGCTGCCTAAATGTGTTTCTTTGTGTGGCGAATTACTGTACCTTTCCAAATACTCTATCTGCCACGTAGGTGCACGGGTATCAGTTCTAAAGACTGCATATGGTTTAACACCCTTCTCTGCAGCTACATCTATTGCTGAGAGTAGGAGCTGTAGGTGGATTCTGAGTGGTGAGAACCTAGGATCGCTAAGAATCTTCGCCTCCACGTACCTCCTTTCATGTGAGAGTCCGGCGAGAATCTTCATAACATCAGGATCGCTGAGAAAGCTGTGAACGAGTGCTGATGAACTGTATCTGCTTTCAAGAGCTGCCTCAACATAGTCACGGATTTCACACACTGCTGTGGTGAGCTTGATTAGGACGCAGTCAATGGTTTTGCAATCCCTCACTCCCATAGTGAATCGTTCAGCAATCCATCCTACCACTTCACCCACTATAAAATCCACCAAGCTCAATTGTTGAATACATTGCTGCGTGTGAAAGTGTAATAGTATAGGAGTTTAACGCTCCTTTTCACGCAGCGACCACCTGTAGTAAAAAAGGGTTGTACATATCTAGAGGTATATCTTTATGGTCTTTACTTCAAGTGGCTTCATATCAATCCTTAGAGTGCTGCTGTTCTCAATATTTAGCTCACTGTACACTTCAGTCTCTATAATGTTTGTTTCAATAGCTCTTCTCAGCGGTACTGAGAATCTTAGTGCTATCTGCTTTGCCTCTCTATACGGATTGAATAGTCGTACAGTGTATCCCTCCCCGTCTTCAGCTCTCTTAAATGCTCCAAGTACAATAGCCTTTGGCTCAATGCTGAATAAACTGACCTCCTGCTTTGCAGATCCTACACCTTCAACAACCTTTAATCGGAATAGTTTCTCCTGCACTATCCTAGCTAAATCAGCTCTATCATAGTCCCCTGTATGCGGATAGATGTAGTAGACCGTCTCAAACTCTCCTAGGTCACTCCACGGATTTGGAAACACAGGGGATCTGATTAGACTTAGCGCAAGTTTGTTCCCAACAGCTGTGTAGCCATGCCTTGAAGGTGCTATTACCGCCAGCCCAGCCCTTTCATCGTATATCTCAGCCCACCTAACTGCAGGAACTTCGAATCTTGCCCTCTCCCACGATGTTTCTCTAAGCGTTGACCTCTCTATCACACCGTATGGAATGTCATACAGAGCTTTCCTGGAGTTGAGGGTTGTTTCAAA
Source organism: Ignisphaera sp. (assembly GCA_025058535.1). Taxonomy (GTDB): domain Archaea; phylum Thermoproteota; class Thermoprotei_A; order Sulfolobales; family Ignisphaeraceae; genus Ignisphaera. Next base: position 23,192 of record JANXEL010000086.1, read on the forward strand.
CCACACTTTTACTAACAGGCTCTTCTCACGCCATACAATCTTGTTCCTAACCTCTACCACTGGTGAATCTTTGTAAAGGCATATGCTCTGCACAACCTTAGATGCTCCAATACCCTTAGCAACCTCTACACAGGCTACCAGCGGCCCTCTTGCAACAACCACAGGTTTTTCTAAAGTCTTCAGCTCTTCGCCCTGGGAGAGAAACTCGTCCGTTACATCCCAGGCGTCCCACTTGCCAGGTCTATCGATGTGGGCCACGAGCCTGTTTGATGGAGCCATCAAGAACTCCAGATTCTCCCTCTTCAACTTTAGCGAAGATATGTTGCCGTTTCCATCTATCTTCACTGATACATGGTCGTTCTCCAGCACGATACCATCCCCATGCTCATACACTTTCACGCCATCAGAAGCCCTGCACACCCCCTGGAGGTACTTGTAGAGCTTGTACCCCAGTGGTGGAGCCTCTACATACACGTAGTACCCATCTCCATCCTCCTGACACTCGACTCCCTCAGGTACACCCAGGGAACCCTTACCAACTTTAACGATATCTCTCCTCTTCCACGGAAGAATATTGAACACAGCAATACCCGCGTTGGAGCGCTGCTCACCTACGATACTCTTTGCATATCTCCCAAAAGCTGTAGCCGAGCTCTCTATGACTTTTGATAGGTCGTTCAGCGTGTCGTCGTACACCTCTTTAATGGAGGAACCCGGTATCACATCATGAAACTGGTTGAATAGAATGAGCTTCCACAGCTCATCGATAGCATTTTTTTCATATTGTGCAGTACCAAGTATTTCAGCTAGAGAAGCTATAGCTTCATATTCCCTTACAGCAATCTCTGCTCTAGCCATACATTCTTTGACTGGAAGGTTTGTTGTGTAAGTGCCTCTGTGTATCTCTACATAGAGCTCGCCATCCCACAGCGGCAGTTCTCTTAGACGCTTCTTCAGAGCCTCTATGTACCTACCATCACTAAAGTACTCCACCTTCGGAACCCTCGGCATACTGTTTATCAAATCTACGTACTCTAGCATCTCTCTCGTTGGTCCACCACCACCGTCGCCGTAACCGTAGCTGTAGACCAAGAACGGAACCACATCTCTATTCTTGTAGACACTCCAGTACTTCTCCACGGATAGTGGTGTTAGCGATTCATTATAGGATGTAACAAGCACCTGCACGGGTATCTCGTTACCGTCGACGCCTCTCCATATGAATGAGTGGAGTGGAAACTCGTTTGTATCATTCCATACAACTTTGTGCGTTACAAACACCTCTATGCCGCTCTTCCTCATAATCTGTGGTAGCGAGCCTGCAAAGCCAAAGCTATCCGGTATCCAGCCAATGCTGCAGGTTCTTCCAAACCTCGATAGGAAGTACCTCTGTCCATAGAGGAACTGCCTGGCTAGAGATTCGCCATCCACCAGCTGGACGTCGCTCTCAACCCACATACCTCCAACAACAATCCACCTACCCTCTGCGATGAGCTTTTTAATCTCTTCAAATAGTCTCGGATCTAGCTTTTCAATCCAATCATAGTACTGTGCAGAGCTCTGTACAAATGTAAAGCCAGGGTACTCTCTAGCGAGCCTGACTATTGTCGAGAACGTCCTCAGAGTTTTTTCTATGGTTTCGCTTCTGGGCCAGAGCCAGGCGGCATCTATGTGGCTGTGCCCAGCTATAAGCAGATGCCCATTCTTGCCATGCTTCTCTCTTAGCGTTCTGAGCCCCTCTGAGAGCTTCTCCTCAATTCTTCTGGAGATGGCTATAGCCTCCTCTATGGATGTGTAGTTTGCATTAGGCTCCTCAAGATAGCCCTTTAGGATTCCTATACCGTAGACTCCCGAGAGGTACATGTAGTCTCCATACGGATTTCTCAGATCCGCTCTATTAAAGTACTGAGCAAGGGGCCTCTCATACAATAGAGATATCAGTAGTGTGATTTGCCAAACAGCTGGTGCAACCCTGATACCCGAGATGATATCATAGAGTAGAGTTTCCAAATCCCTCCTCAGAGGATCGTCCCTAGGTAGCCGCTCTACATAGCTCAACAGTGCGAGAATCCTAAGCCCCAGTCTAATAATACTCCACTCAACCTCGACTAGGTAGACACTCTCAATACTTGTGTACCACCTATGGAAGCCGAACATTGTCCTTGGCGATACTCGGAGCTCCAGCTCGTGGGCACCAGGCTCTATGGGTACGTACGTGTGAGCTTCATCTACACCGCTATATGAAGCTCCATCCACTCTAAGCAGCGCATTACCCTGAAGGACCACCTTTAGAAACCAGGTGGAGGTGTATAGAGATTTACTGGGCACCACAACCTTTGTCTTAAAGGTGTAGAGGCTATCAGGCCTAGTTTCAACAGCTATAGGTAGTGTGAGTTCCCTACCATCAGCAGAGAGCCACTTCATCACAGGGGCGATTCTTATTATAGATGATGCCATTATGTCGAAAACCCTTCTCTCAACATCCTTCAGATCCACTTTGCTATTCACCTCACAGAGTAGGGGGTACAGAATTCCCGAATATAAAAATTTGCATGTAGACTCTCCAAAGCTCGTGCAATGTGCAGCACACCCTCAAGTCCCACTAAGGTTAAAAATCTTCTGCAGCTCCTAGAGAGCGGGAGTGCAAGTCCTTCGCTGGTGTGGATGATGCTGAATACCATGTTAATAAGAGAGGACTTTCCAATTCTCAAAAGAGAGATTAACGGGAGACCCCTCATATACTTTGACAATGCCGCCACCACCCATAAGCCGACCCAGGTTATAGAAGCTATCTCTAGATTCTACAGAGAATTCAATGCAAATGTTCACAGAGGTATGCACACGCTTTCCCAGGAAGCTAGCACCCTGTACGAAGAATCCTTTAGTGTAGTTGCTAAATTCATCAATGCCTACTCTTGGGAGGAGGTTATAGAGGTGAAGAATACTACGGACGGGCTTAACCTAGCTGCTTGGGGTTGGGGTCTATACAATCTGAGTCGGGGTGATGAGATCATAATTACGGTCATGGACCACCACAGCAGCATGCTACCGTGGAGAATCGTTGCTGAAAGGACTGGTGCTGTAATTAGGTATGTCGACATTGCTGAGGATGGAGACATCAACTACACACAGCTTGAAGAGATGTTGAGCAGCAGAACGAGGGTTGTGGCTATTACAATGGCCAGCAACGTACTTGGGACAATAGTTGATGTTAAGAGGATTTGTAGGGTAGCGCACTCTGTTGGAGCCATAGTTGTTGGTGATGGCGCTCAGTACGTTCCCCATGTACCTACAGATGTGAGAGATCTGGGGATAGACTTGATCGCCTTTAGCGGTCACAAGATGCTTGGTCCTACTGGTATAGGGATTCTCTGGGGTAGAAGGGATGTACTTGAGGAGATGAAGCCATTTAGAGTAGGTGGTGATACGGTAAAAGACGTTACCTTGGACTCGATAGAGTGGCATGACCTTCCCTGGAAATTCATAGCAGGCACTCCACACATAGCCGGTATGATAGGCCTCGCAGAGGCTGCAAAGTACCTCATGGGGATAGGTATGGATAATGTTAGACAGCATGATATAGAATTAACAAAGTACACACTAGATAGATTCAAAGAGCTGGAGAACGAGATATTCGTGCTAGGACCCCTGGACCCCAGGAAGAGAACAGGTATAGTGTCGTTCAATGTCCAAGGCCTCCACCACCACACAGTCGCAAAAGCTCTGGACTCCTTTGGAATAGCTGTTAGAAGTGGAGGACACTGTGCACACCCACTACACTACAGACTAGGATTTAAGGGATCTGTAAGAGCAAGCTACTACATATACAACACAGTAGATGAGGTAGAGACATTCATATCATCACTTAAATTCATCATAGCATTGAGGGACATGCTATCAAAACAGACGATAGAGGACAGATGCACGGGCACATAGAATCAGCTATACAAGTAGAAGAAATTCGCTTGCCATAGATGCACCAGGTCTCCCATTACAGCACAGAATTTTCCATGTATATGAATTAAACATCAATTCTAAGCTAGAGTGTGCATCTAGCTACATTGTAAAGATTACACTAGTTAAAAATTAGTGGCCAAACATACAGATCTACTTGTTAAGGCACACCCAGATGAGAGACTATCTACGAGTGCCAGTAGACGTAGTTTCATATCATAGCTCATGGGCTCAAGTAAGGAGGACCACATTAATTAGCTTGTTGTGGTAATTGAGGTAAAACCCGCTATTAGGGAATGAAAAGTGCATTGCCAATAAAGCCGATATTGCAGAGTACTAGAGATAATACTATCTATCTATGTATATGAGCTGAACTATAGAAATGCTCCGAGGACCTAGTTCCACTTCTGGATGATAATGATGATGCGACTAATGATGGGCAGGTATTGAGATGTGAACAGTTCTCCAAAGAACACTCCAATAAACCGTGGCGTACAACTTGATATAATGATGGTATTATGATATTCTAGATTTTAAGGAAATTTCATAAAGGTTGTGTATTAAGCTTCTGTGTATAGTATTCGTTGGTGAGTTCAATACAAGAATTTTTGCATCAATATTATTGTACCTAATAATGGTATTTTAAGGATGTGATAGAGCTTAACTATATGAAGCTCTAGAGTTGAGTAGAGGATCTTCCAACTATTCTACTGGTAACTATTTTGCTAAAACCTCTTATGATGCACATATTCTGTCGATTAGCCATA
>JANXEL010000103.1 GCA_025058535.1 Ignisphaera sp.
AAAGTTATAAAGAATATTTTTTAACACGTATTTAAGGTGTAAAATTTCACTTCACAATATAAAAAATATAAGAAAAACAGATATATATTATATGAAAATCTAAGGAAAAAATTTATATACGTTGAGAATGTAATATAATATACGAGAAAAATGGTGGTGAGTATGAGGTACAGTAGAAGGGGTTTGTCGAGAGCCGGTATCTCGGGGGCGATAACAACCATCCTAATCATTATCATGGCTATTGCGGTTGTAGGCATTGCGTGGGCTGTCATAAGCGGATTCATCGGCGTGGCATCAGTGAAGACAGATATGGCGGTTGAGAAGCTGGACATGGTGGCCAACGGGATGAGCATAGCAATGCTTAGAAATACTGGGAACGTGAGAATTGAGAGAATAGATGAGATATCGTTAAGCTGTACGATAACATCCAGCCCACCAACACCACCCGGATTAGACCCCATGCCGTTGGACCCTGGAAAAACAGCCACCGCCACCTGGGCAACAACTCTTGTACCTGGAGAAACATGCACCCTCACGGTCAGAGGAACTGCAGCGAATGGAGCATCGGTAGCAGCCTCCAGCTCAGCAATAGTGAGGCCGTAGGTGGACCGCCATGAGACGGCGTAGGTGCTCACCGGCTGAGAAGGGGATAAGCGGCGTAGTAGTAACTGTGCTAATGATTATAATAGCTATATCCCTGGTAGGGATAGTCTGGCTTTTCTCCTCCACGCTTACACAGAGCCTGGCGAGAACAGCCAGCATAGACATAATCGAGGCGAAGTACCTGCTAGGGCAGAGCAACATAGCGTTGGTAACGGTTAAGAACACCGGCACCCTGCCGGTAACCATAAGCAGCATAACTATACCTGGAGTAACATGCAGCTTCACCGCCGGGGCAACAATTCAGCCCGGCGGAGTAGCCACCTTCACAGCTACTGGATGCCAAGCACTAACAGCCGGATCAAAGATAACCATAATAGTCTCTGGAACAGCTCAGGGAACCAACGAGCCGGTGAGCGCTGTAGGACAGATCGTGGTGATGTAGCATGCCCGAGATACCCAAACCCCCCATATTTTTTGTTTCTCGTACCCGTAAGGGTTTAAGTTACACTATATCAGTTGTCTTGATCACTATTATAGCCTTATGCCTTTTGGCCATAGTATTCAATTTCGGGAACACTTTCCTACAATCTCAGTCGAGGAATCCCAAAGTAACTGTAATTGACGCAGGCATAGTAAAACTAGGATCATCGGTAATCGTAAAATATTCTGTCGGCAACACAGGGTCAGAACAGATCACGTTAACATCTGTAAGAGTTGAGGGCACGACATGCTCGCAATCTCTCTCCGTTAGTATCCCTCCTGGACAGAGGTATTCAAGCTCATTCTTATGCACAGCAAACCTCCCCATCGGCAATAAGTACATCTTAAGAGTAGAGGCGGCCCCAGTCGATGGGGGAAGATTGGGTGATGCCGTATGGGTGAGGGTGGAGGTCTAGCTATAAGCTATTCGATGACAGCGGCTCTAGCGGTATTGATAGCCTTAGGATTATCGCTCACAGCCTACATCTATGGTCAGATAAGTATCCAAGCATCGCAGCAGGCTGCTAGAGAAGAGGTGGAGAGGCAGAAGACGGCAATCCTCGAGAAGCTAAACCTACTATACTGGGATGATAGTGGGAATATCTGGATATCGAACGATGGAGACATACAGGTAAGC
>JANXEL010000020.1 GCA_025058535.1 Ignisphaera sp.
GGGTTTGTGTTTATGGTGTGGATTCACTACCAGCTAGTGCTACAGGTGGCTATGTTGTTGGTGGGGGGAGCGAGTGTCGATATGCAGTTGTTGTGTATCCAAGTAGTGTAGAGGTTCCAAGTACGGATGGGGTGAGGATACTGAGGTGCAAGCGGTATAGAGTATCCATAGGTGTAGGATGCCACAGTAATGTGGATCCAGAACACATTGTGGAGGTGGTAAGGAGTGTTATTAAAAGTCTTGGAATTGAAATCTCTATGATTAACTGCATAGCTTCTGTAAAAGCTGTAGTGGGTAGAGCTGCTAAATCTCTAGGACTTCAATTCAAGCTGTTGAGTATGGATGAACTGAGTGGTGTGGATAGCGACTGCCTATCACCACCATCACCAGGTGTGCTAAAGTATGGGGTGAAGGGAGTTGCAGAACTTGCAGCACTGTATGGGTGTGGTGGTAGAGCTCAGCTAATTTTCAGAAAGCGTGTATTTGATAGAGGTGTAACAGTAGCTGTAGCAGGTTGTGGTGACTAGATTTGGTTCTCTATGTAGTTGGTACAGGTCCAGAGGATAGAGAGTACATAACTCTAAAAGCTCTAAACACTATAGCTAGATGCAGTATTGTGTTTGGGTGGAGGAGGACTCTAGAGAGATTTAGAGAGCTTTTAGAGGGTAGAAGGGTTTTTGAGATAGGGTCTGAGGATGTGTACAGCTCAATAGAGAGTGTAGTGAGATCTGCAGCTAGAGATGATGTAGCCTTACTGCTGAGGGGGGATCCATGTGTAGCTGAAGCCAATCTCATGAGGATGGTTAGAGAGTTGTGTAGTAGGTATGGCATTAGATACTCTGTGGTTTCAGGTGTATCCTCCCTGAATATCGCACTAGCTAGGGTGGGGATTGATATAGCTGAGGCTGTTGTAGTCTCCATGCACAGCTCCAGGGATGTGGAGAGGGAGCTGGATAGTCTGAAGCAGTTTATCAGGCTAGGGAGATATGTTGTACTCTACCCTAAACCCAGTGGAAAGTGGGTTAGAGAGATAGCGGGTAGAATTCTCAGGAGTATAGAGTGTGATGCTCGTGTACACCTACTCCAGAGGCTGTCATTTGAAAATGAGATTACTGTGGTTGAAACTCTCTCAAAGCTAGCATCAGGTGAGCAGCAAATTGATAGCTACACTATAATAGTTATAGAGCCCTGCAGCCATGGTGGTTAGGATTGGGTGTGGATGTGGTTGTTGTTGTGCATGGATCTAGAAGTATGGTTGCATACAGAGAGCTGCAGGAGATGATTAGGTATGTAGAGGAGTCTGTATATACAGAGGGGCTTGGTGTAAGCAGTATACACTTCACCTTTAATGGGAGGTGGGAGGGTGTGCCAGTACCAGATTGGAGGGAGGTTGTTAACCAGATTATAGATTCTGGTGGTAGAAATATTGCTGTAATCCCACTCTTCCTATTTCAGGGAACCCATGTGGAGAGGGATATCATGGGCTACTTTGGATTGAGTGCACCACCTGATCAGTGGATTAAAACTGAATTTAATGGTAGGGAGATCAACCTCTACATAGCATCAACACTATCAAGATCAGCACTACTTAAGCTAGCTATTCTTGGTAAGATTGGTAGAGCTGTTAGAGATTTTGAGCACAGGAGCTCTAGTGGTGGTAGAGTCTATGACTCTACAGGCTTTCAGGATATAGAGGCTGAGTCTATGGGTAGAGCTCTAGAGATTGTAGACTCAATCTCTCCAGCTCTTAGTGAATTTAGTAGGAGGATTCTAGCTAGAGTAGTATTTGCAACTGGTAATCCAAATCTAGCTCACCACGTTTACATCCACCCAAGATTTGAGGAGGTGGCTAGAGAGGTGCTTAGACTCAGAACTATACCCGTTGTAGCCGATGTAAAGATGGTTTACGTGGGTATTAGGTGGAGGAGCAAGTACACATTCATAGATAGTGAAGAGGCTAGAGCAGTATCTCGTGAGAAGGGGTTGACTAGAAGTGCTGCAGGAATGCTTGAGGCTGCAGCTAGATTCAAAACATTTGTACCAGTAGTGGGTAACTCTCCATCAGCTCTACTCCAGGTGCTGGAGCTTGTTAGAGGAGGGTATGAAGTGCCTCTAGCTATAGCTACACCACCAGGTTTTGTAAATGCTGAGTATGCAAAGGAGAAGCTCATAGCGTCCCACATACCTTGTGTAGTGGTTAGAGGGAGTTTTGGGGGAAGCTCTATAGCTGTAGCTGTATTCAATGAGGTGGTGAGGTGGGTTGGCTAGGGGTAGGGGTAGGGTCTACGTGGTTGGTATTGGACCTGGTGATCCATCTCTTAGGACACAGGCCTCTGTAGATGCTATTAGAGAGAGTTCTACTGTGATTGGCTACACCTTCTATCTTGATCTAGTGAGGGATCTACTTGGTGGTAAGAGTGTTGTTGAGTACGGCATGGGGGAGGAGGTGAAGAGGGTTCAGAGGGCAATTGAGCTTGCACAAAGTGGTGAGGTTGTCTCTCTAATCTCTGGTGGCGATCCCCAGGTGTTTGGAATAGCAGCACTCTTCTACGAATACATGGCTAGAAACGGTATTGATGTGGAGGTCTACACAGTACCAGGTGTAACAGCAGCTCTAGCTGCTGCATCAAAACTTGGATCACCCCTATCATCAGATTTTGCTGTTATTAATCTAAGTGATCTTCTTGTGTCCAGGGATGAGATAGCTTTAAAGGTGGATAGTGCTGCTAGAGGTGATTTTGTGATAGTCTTCTACAACCCTGCTAAGCTGGATGTTGTGAGAATGGCCATGGGTATAGTGGCTAGGTATAGATCTGAACACACTCCAGTCGGAATTGCTAGAAATGTTTATAGAAGAGGTGAGAAGATAATCATAACAACACTGGGGATGTGGCAGAACTACAGTGGGTACATAGATATGAGAACCACTATTATAGTTGGATCCAGCAAGACCTTTACATACAGAAGCTACATGGTGACACCCAGAGGCTATAGACTGTGACCATACTCCAGCTCCTCAAAAGATTTGGAATAACCACGGGAGCAGCTGCTGCAGCAGCAGCAAAAGCTGCAGCACTCTACACCATTAGGAGGGTTGGGCTGGAGGCTGTTGTAGTGCCCACGCCAATAGGGCTTAGAATAGAGATTCCTGTAGAGGCTATCTACACTTTTGGTGATTCTGTGTGTGCTGTTGTTAGAAAGTTTGCAGGAGACAATATTGATGTGCTTGATGGTGTGGCTATAACAGCATGCGTTAGGGTGAGGGGGGATAGAAGCATTACTGTTGCTGGTGGTAGGGGTGTAGGTGTGGTCACAAGACCAGGTCTACCAATACCTGTTGGCCAGAAGGCTATATCCCCCTCAGCTAGAGAGATGATTATAGCTGCAGTTAGAGAGGTTTCCAGTGATGTGGGTTTTGATGTTGTTGTGGAGGTGCCTGTGGGTGAGGAGTTAGCTAGGAGAACAGTTAATGAGGCTGTTGGTATTGTGGGTGGCATATCCATACTGGGTACAACTGGTATTGAGTGGCCTGTAAGTAGTAGTGAGGATCTACACAGAATAGGAATTGAGCTTGACATCACTAGGTCGAGGTACAGTGATGTTGTGATAGCTGTGGGCAATAGATCCTACACCTATGCATCCAGGATATACACTCCAGAGATAATTGTTAAGGTGGGGGATAGTGTTGGATGGGCTGTTCTAGAGGCTAGGAATAGAGGATTCTCAAAAATAGTTATAGCAGCACTACCCTCTAAAGCTCTTAAACTTGCTGCAGGACTCTTCAACACAAGTAGCAGGGTGGGTGATGCTAGAATAGAGACTCTAACGCATGCATGTGCTGCTGTAGGTCTTGACCCAAGCACTGTGAGGATGGTAGCACTATCACACTCTGTTGGAGAGGCTCTTGAAGTTCTAGGTAGTTCAGCTACTGCTAGAGTGTTTGAGTACATTGGTGGTAGAGTTGTTGATAGATTCAAGCGGGTTCATGGTATAGAGATTGGTGTGGTTATCTTTAGCAGAGATGGTGAGGTTGTAGCAAGAGTGGGGAGGGTGTAGTGTGGAGCTATAGAACCTATGGAATACCTGACGATCTGTTTGACAGGGTTGAGGGTGTTGTGATGACGAAGGAGGAGGTGAGAGTGGTATCAATATCAAAGCTCAGGGTGAGAGAGGGT